>NZ_SJUQ01000039.1:0-22012 GCF_004337045.1 Exiguobacterium sp. SH5S4 | reverse complement strand
GTGTCGCAACTTAAACGTTAGGGTGAGATTGTGGTTGCTGGCAAGTCCTTTTTCTTTTCTAAAATAGGAGTGCAGAGTTGTGTACGTTTCCGTTGCACACTTCTGCACTCCTATTTTGCACTACACATCTGTGACTAAGGTCGTGATTTTATGCCAATTATCTCTCTATTCGTTAATGCTTGTGTCGCTTTTACCGGCTTTTATTTGATTTCCAAAGTGTTTCACTCACAACTATTCTTCTCATCAAGAAGTCGTGGCGTCCTAATCGGTATGCTCGCGGGGATGCTCGGCTTGTTCCTTATGTTTAACGGTGTCGAGGTGAACGAGGATGTCCGTGTCGACTTGCGCCACTTGCCGCTCGTATTGCTCGCTTTTTATGGTGCACGTTTGCCATTGTTCATCGCGACCGGCTTTATCGCAAGCACTCGGTTCTTGTTTGGATTCACTGATCAAGCCGTCGTCGCCTTTATCGCGACGTGGTTCGTTAGCCTCGGTATGATATGGATTCATCGCCGTCTGTCTGAACGACTGTTCTTTCAAAGTATGCTATTAAACGTCTGGGCGCTATTTGTTATCTCAATCGCCGTATTAATCAATCTCGGCTGGAGCATGTCTTATATCACACTTATCGCCACGATTTGGACGGTTGGACTATTGGTCGGGTTGCTCTCGAGCGTACTGACGATTGACCTTGAGCAGGCGAAACGACGAGCGAAAGATTATAAACAATCCGCCGAGCGTGACCCTTTGACCGGTTTATTCAACCGTCGTGTCTGGGATCGTTATACGTCTGAACTAGAGAATGAAAATCGGCCGTCTAACGTACTGGCGTTAGACATCGACCATTTCAAACGCGTCAACGATACATATGGTCATGCAAACGGGGACCTCGTTTTACAACGCTTTGCTGAACTGCTTTTGGCTGAAACGAGATTGCATGATGTGGTCGCACGTGTCGGTGGTGAAGAGTTCGTCATTTTAATGTATGATCTTACTCCTGAAAAGGTGGAAAAAGTCGCTGAACGTATTCGTAAGCGGATTGAGGATGAAGTTTTCGTATTGAAGGACTTTCCTCCGATTCATATCACCGCTTCAATCGGGATTGCCCACGGTAAATCGGAGCCGGTTCAGAAGATGACCGAAGCAGCGGACAACGCATTATATCAAGCGAAACGCTCGGGACGAAACCAAGTGATTCTAACGAATGTCAGTGAACTTTCACTCGTAACCAACTAATGATTCACCTTAAAAAATGGAGCCTTCGAGTGAAGGTTCCATTTTTTTATACGTTGAGTGAACTCCCCGTATATGAGCGCAGGATTATGTTTCCGAAGTCGAATCAACTGTTGATAATATTGAAACAATGACAAGAGGCCGTCAGGAGCGCATCAATTGCTCCCGGTGGCCTCTTTCCTATGAATCTACAGTGCTGTCCCCGCTTCTTGCTTCTCGTTCATCGTCTGATTTCGAGTGTCTCAAACAGCTTCGGTGGACGAGTCTCAAGGAGCCCTCCGTTCTCGTCGAACAACGTCATATGCCGCGGCGCAATGTAACATGCCACTTTTTCGCCGATCGCGAGCGGCCATTGACCTTCCCATTTGGCAATCCACTCGGCATTCCCTAAATGAAACGTGAGCATGGTTTCCGCACCGAGTACTTCAATCCTTTTCAACTCGGCATAAAAGGTCACATCTGCTCCCGCCGGCAGGATGTGCTCGGGTCGGACTCCAAGTATCGCCTGCTCTATTCCCGTGACCAATAAGGGACGGAACAGACGGCCGTCGTTGACAGACCATCCCTTGTCACTTCGCGTCACAGGCGTCAAGTTCATCGGGTGTGTACCAAGGAACGACGCGACGAACGTATTCGCCGGTTTGTTGTACAAGTCGAGCGGTTTACCGATTTGCTGAGCGCGACCGTTATTCATGATCATCATCCGGTCCGCCATCAACATCGCCTCGCTCTGGTCTTGGGTCACGTACAGAAACGTCAGACCAAAATGTTGTTGCCATTGCCGAAGCTTCGCGCGAAGTTCCGTTCGAAGTTTGACATCAAGGTTCGAGAACGGTTCATCGAGCAAGTAGATTTGCGATTCCGTGCTGAGCGCTTGAGCCAAAGCAATCCGTTGTCGTTCCCCCCCTGAGAGTTCGTATGGTTTTCGTTTCATGAGGTCGGACAGTTCAAACAGATTGACCATCTGACGGCATCGGTCTTGTCGCGCTGAACGTGTCAAGCCTCTTCCGCGCAAGGACCACTCCATGTTTTGCTCAACGGTCAAGAAGCGATAGAGCGTGTCCTGCTGAGACAAATACGCCACCTCTCGTTCCTTCGGTTTCAACCGATTCGTCGCGACCCCGTCAATGCGGATCGTCCCGCTCGTCGGCGACTCCATGCCGGCAATCATGCGAAGGAGCAAACTTTTTCCGCAGCCTGACGGGCCGACAATCGCAAAACATTCGCCCGCCTCGACCATCATATCAAGCTCGTTTATGACTTCACGGTCCCCATACTTTTTTCTAACATGTTGTAGCTGGAGCGATTTCATACTGAACTCTGATTGCTGCTCGTCTGAAGTGTCACGTCCAATCGAACGGCAGACGCATCAAACTGTCCATGGTAGACGGTGATAGGTCGGGACACCACGTTGTATGTCACGATCGGAAGAGAGATGGAAGGGATAGCATCCCACGTTTGAGAGTTTGGTTGACTCGAACAAGGATCACCTTGTTTTGTTTCAAGTTCTACTGCGTGCGTATTGCTATTCATCTGAATCATTCCTTTCTAAAAAAGGACCACCAGAAACATGACGTCACGGACGTGTGGGCTTCTGCTGGTCTCTCGAATGTTCTACCGAATGCTATTCACTTTGGGTTGAGGGGTCTCACAAGTCCTATCGTAACGGATGAATGTAAAGCATCCGTGAAGCCCGTGCAAAATTTTATAAAGACGACGTAAAAAAACCGATTCACGGGGAATCGGTCAATGTTTGTCGCGCTTTCGCCAAGATGTCGGCTTTGACGTCGTCGTCACGCCCTTGCCAGTTGCGGACCATCATCTTCATGCGCTGGTTGTTCGAGAACCGCTCCTCGTGCTTGTCGATGAAGTTCCAATAGAGGGCGTTGAACGGACAGGCGTCAGCCTCGGTCGTGTGTTTCGGGTTATATTTGCAGCCTTTACAGTAGTCGCTCATCCGGTCGATGTATTTGCCCGAGGCGATGTACGGCTTCGTCGCAAGACGTCCCCCGTCGGCATGGAGTGCCATCCCGAGCACGTTCGGCAACACGACCCAGTCGTAGGCATCGATATACATCTCGTTGAACCAGTCGCTCGTCTGTTGTGGTGAGATCTCGAACAGCGTCGCATAGTTACCGAGCACCATCAGCCGCTGGATGTGATGGTTGTGCGCCCGCTCGACGACCGGCTTCAGACTCTCGTGCATACAGTTCAGGTCCGTCTCCGCGTCCCAAAACAAGCCAGGTAAGTCACGCTCGTGGTTGAAAGTGTTCACGTCTCGATAGTCGGGCATCAACGCCACATAGACGGCGCGCATGTATTCCCGCCAGCCGAGAATTTGGCGGACGAACCCTTCGACTGAAGCAAGGGGCGCGTCGGTCGCGCATGCCGCCTTGACGACCTCATGCGGGGTCAGCAGTCCGACATTGATTGCCGCCGACAACAGACTGTGTGACATCTCCGGGTTTTCGGTCAACATCGCGTCCTGATACGGACCGAACGTCTCGAGCCGCTCGTCGACGAAACGCTTGAGTGCTCGCCTTGCCTCGTCCCGCGTCACCGGCCAAGCGAACGGTTCGATTTGTCCAGGGTGGTCGGAAAACGTCGTCTCGACTTTTCGGATGACGTCTGTCGTGATGGCGTCAGGTTGGAAGTAGATGGCCGGTGGGAACGTGAGCCCGGACTTTGGCGGCTGGCGATTGTCCGCGTCGAACGACCACTTGCCGCCTTTCGCCTTGCCGTCTTCGAGCAACACGTCAAACCGCTTGCGCATATGACGGTAGAACCGGTCCATCCGCCACGGTTCGCTGCCGAGCGTGTCGACGGCCTCTTGCTTCGTTAAATAGAAGAGCGGCACGTCCGTATGTTCGATGAGCTCGTGCTGGTCTCCGAACTGCTTCAGCTTCCGCTCCATCGGCTCATCGGTGACGGCCGTGTAGTGAATCGCATCGGGATTGAAGCGGCTGAAGTGATCGTCCCACGCGTCTTGGAACGAGTCGGCCTCGTGGTAGTCGACGGTGAAGCCGCGCTCGCGTAACTCCTCGGCGAAATGTCGCATCGCCGAGAAGATGAGGACGAGTTTTTGTTTATGATACTTCCGCCACATCGCCCGTGACGTCGCCTCGATCATGACGATGACGTCATCGGCTTGGACGTGGTCGAGCATCTCGAGGTCGTGTGATAACTGATTGCCGAAAATCCAAAATGAGCGCACGGATTCATCCCCTCTCTGATTTTTTGATTGTGCTACACTCAATCTACATAACGTTCGTTTAGAAAGGAATGGTTCAATGTTCTCAAAACGTCTCCAGACATGGATTGACAGTCAATACAGACCTCTAAGATCAGCGCGGACCTGATTCCCGCGATTATCGTACGGTCGCTGTGACGGGGCGAAAACCACTCTAACGTCAGCCTCTACTCCTCCGTGTCACAGCGACCCCACCGAAACCGCTAATGATCGCGATATAGAATCCTAAATCATAAAACCAACCGGTGTTGTTCACTTCATAGACGCGATACGTATCATTGAACAACCCTAAAATCAGTGACACCGGTGCGATCCAGCCGTGCCAGACACCCCAAAAGAAGCCGGCCGGGTCCGTCGTATAGGAGCCGTCACCCGGCACGCAGCCGCCGAGGACGACAACCATCCCGAGCATGATGGACAATAAACCGATTCGTTTCATATAAATCCCTCCTCGTATTCCTATTCCCCGTTTCCATAAAAAAAGCACTGACCGAAGTCAGCGCCAAAGTTGGACCGTGTTGGCGAACTCGATATCGGTCGCGATCTCACCGTCGAGGGCGTGCAAGTCGAAATCCTCCCCGTCGAGCCACGTCTGAAAATCAAAGATGACCGGGTCGCGGTCGCCGCCGAGGGCGAACCACGTCTCGAGCGTCTCCGGGAAATAGGCGGCCGTATGGATCGTCCCGGCCCAACTTTTATACAGCTCCGAAAACACACCTTTATCCGAGTCGTTCATGAGCCGGAACGCGCTCTCGGCGTCTTGGACGATATGTTGATACATCTTGATCTCCATCATCCGCCGCGTCGAGTCGTCGAGATGGTAACGGTTCTCGTGCTGCAACAGCTCGAAGTGGTTCGTGCAAATGTTCGATTCGCGGACACGGATGTCGCGCGGGGTCGCTTCGATGACACGTGTATTTGACGACTTGTCATGGACGACATACGTGAACGAGCCGCGGTGCGGGATGTCTTTCAACAGATCGACCGCTTCTTCGACCGTCGCGCACGTCTCGAGAATCATCCGTCCGATCATCTGGCAGACGAAGCCGTCGCCGGGGCGGCGGCGGTTGATGAAGTTATAGCCCATGGCGAGTCCGCGCTCGTTCATTCCGTCCATCCGCCCGGTGACGCGCGAGACGGGTCCGATGACGGCGTAGCCCTCGTCCGGTTGGAACACGTTGTAGCGCCCGTCATACGTCATCGGATGATAGTCGTAGTTGCGGACGAGGAAGTTGTCCCCTGTCAAAATCGAGCAGCCGCTGATCGGGTTATTGACCCGGAAATGACCGAAGTGAAGGAGCGTATCGCCGAGCGTCAGTTCGAGCTCGTCCTGCAGGCCGAGTAGTTCTTCCCAAATCCTCGGGGCGAACCGGGCGAACGCTTGTTTCGCCTCGCGCTCGTCGATCTCAAACCGGGGGACGCGCAGCTTCCACTGATCGGTCCGGTTCTCGAGCAGCTTGCTGCGCTTGATATATTCACCTTGAAAGCGGCCAAAGTCATAATGACTGCCGCGGAATTGTGTAAGTTCGCTTGAGACACGTTGCATGAAAAAACCTCCCTTGCGCCCATTATAGCGGACGCGCGGGAGGGATGTCTGACTTGAAGCTGTTCATAGCTTAAACTGGCGGCTCATCTGTTGCATGTCTTCCGCAGTGAGCGACAAGTCTTTGACGAGACGGTTCATCGTCTCGCTCGTCGCCGACATCTGTTCAGTCGAGGCGGCCACTTCCTCGTTACCGGCCGTGCTCTCTTCGGAGATCGACGCAATATCTGAAAGACCGCGCTTGATGTCTTCTTGGTTCGTCTTGACGCGACCGAGCTGTCCTTGCATCGACCCGGTCAACCGTTGCATCTCACGGACACTCGCCTCGATCTCGTTGAACGCCTGCTTCGTCGCTTCGAGCGTCCGTCTGCCGTCTTCGGCGGCGTGCATACTGTCGGTGAACGTCTCGCCGAGCGCAATCGAGTTTCGTTTGACGCTGCCGACGATCTCTGAGATCTCACTGACCGACTGGGCGACGCTGTTCGACAGACCCCGAATCTCGGAGGCGACGACGGCGAACCCTTTCCCGTGTTCCCCGGCACGGGCCGCCTCGATGGCCGCGTTCAAGGCGAGCAAATTCGTCTGTTGCGAGATCTGTCGGATGATCGTGACGAGCGCGGTCACTTCGTCCGCCTGTTGCTCAAAGTCTTTCACTTGGCCTTGCGACTCATTCACTTGCGCATGGATGTTCGTCATCTTCCCGACCGCGTCTTCCATGAGCTGCAGCCCTTCTGCTGTCGCCCGACTGACGACTTCCGCTTGAGTGCTCACGCCGTGCCCGTCCGTCGCCGTCTGTTCGACGAGTCCCGAGAACTCGTTCATGTGTCCGTACAGCTTCATCGTGAGCACGCTCTGATTCTCGACCCCGCCGGCGATTTCTTCCATTGTGAACGCAATCTGTCGCGACGCGTCGTTCACTTCTTCCGAGATGCTCGCGACGTTACCGCTCTCGTCACGGACCGTCTGTGCTGACGTCTGTAGGTTTGAGATCAACCCTTTCAACATCTTCGTCATTTGGTCCATCGACGCAGTCAGACGCTTGATCTCATCATTCGCGCGCAGTTGAATCTTGTCCATCTCAACCGACGCCGTCGCCAAGTCGCCACCGGCGATATGCGTTGCGACGCGTTCAAGGTCACGGAGCGGCCGCAATTTCCAACCGAGGTAACGCCAAATGATGACCGAGGCGAGACCGAGCAAGATGACGAGGCCGATGAGTACCGGAAGCAGACTTTCGCGTAATACGCCAGTCGTCACCGCTTTGACATCGTCTGCGCTTTTGTCGATGCCCATGACACCGATGACTTCATCCCCTTGCTTGATCGGGACGAGCACCGTCATATAGGTCCCAAACTCCGGGTCTTCGACGATCGGCGTCGTGCCGGTTCCGCCTTCAAACGCCGGTTGCGCGTCTTCGAATGAAGTTGCAGTCACCGGTGTCCCAATCTCGACCGCGTCCGTAGCACTCATTCCATCTACAATGATTTGTAGCTCCTCACCGTCTAATGCGAGCGTGTAGACGTACATCGCCCCGATTTGTGTACGATACGTATCGAGCTGTTCCCGAAACTGCTCGAATCGCTCATTCTTCTCCGGATTTTGTAAAAACGCCGCATACGCGTCCGCGTCCATCGCCTCGCTGATTCGGGCAGCGTCTTCTAGCAAGACGGCCTGCATCGAGCTGAGCACCGCATGTTTCGTGCTGAAGTACTGGATGACCCCGAACGTAACGATGAGCAGTGCGACGAATGCGAGCATCGCCGCAAGGATACGGTTTTGCAGTGACTGTGGTTTATTTTGTTTCATAAATTCCCCTCCTAGTTCCTTATGTTCTATATCGGAGGAAATCTAAAAAGAGTAAACAAAAAACGGATGATTTTCGACAAAATCATCCGTTTTTTTATTTATTTGTCGAATTAACGGCTTCGAGCGGCATCGAGACTTCCGCCTCACCTTCTTCTCCGATATGGAACAACGGGAGTGTCGTCGGCACGAACAATTCTGGGTTCATGTCGGCTTGATAGACGTATGTCCGCACGTCACCTTCACGCTCGGCGACGAGTTCACCGAACGGGATCGGTACGCGCGTGCCATCGACTTCGTAGCTGATCACCGTCGTCGGGTCGAGCCGACGGTCTTCGAGCACCCGGATCGTGAACAGCATCGTCGAGCTGTTCGTCCGCTCGAGCGACACGGCGATCGACTCAGACTGTCCGGCCCGCTTGTCGATCATCGCATCGCCCGCCGTCTGTTCGAAGACGACGTTCTCTTCTGTCGCTTCTTCTGTCTGCATCTGTTGGCATCCGACGATCGTCGCTAATCCAAGCATCAAGGCAATCACTAATACACGCATCTCGTTTCCCCTCACTTCAGGGCGAAAGTCAGTTCTGCAACACACGCCACTTCTCCGTCGACCGTCGCTACGGCACGTCCTTTACCGATCGGACCACGCACCTTCAAGATCTCGACCTCGAGGCGCAACTGGTCGCCCGGGACGACTTGACGTTTGAAGCGACAGTTGTCGATGCCGGCGAAGAACGCGAGCTTACCTCGGTTCGACTCTTGTTTGAGCATCGCGAACGCACCGACTTGGGCGAGTGCTTCGATGATCAAAACGCCCGGCATGACGTTATAGTCTGGGAAATGTCCGTTGAAGAATTCTTCGTTCGCCGTCACATTTTTTAAACCGACGGCCCGTTCGCCTTCTTCGACCTCGAGAATCCGGTCGATGAGCAAGAACGGGTACCGATGCGGGATCACTTCTTTAATCTGTTCAATCGTGTACATGGTTCCACCACCCTTATGATGTTAGCCAGAAATCGGTGATATGGCGCCACGTGTCGATGTTGAACACGTCTCTCCACTCGCCTCCGCCAATCACGCTGTACCCGATAATGGCACCGATCGCGAGCATCGCGGCGGCCAAGATCAAGACAACGATGATGCGTAACAAGATCGGGAAACGGCGGTTGTTCGACAAGCGCTTTCGCTCCGTCCGCTCTTTAGGCTCTTTTTCTTCCGAGCCCTTTTGTTCTTCGTTCGTCACGTCCATTCATCCTTTCAGCTGATCTGATTATAACATATTAGTACCAGGTATTAAAATTGTTTCATAAGTTCTTTATAAGTGTAACGTATCTAGAAATGTCGAACAAGCGCCCCGTCCTCTGGCAGTCGAGCGTCCGTGCGAAAAAAGATACGGCTTGCCTCAAAGAATATGCTAACGTGAGGGTATTCATTGTAAAAGGAGGATTCATTTCATGTGGAAAGAATTCAAGGACTTCGCAATCAAAGGTAATATGATCAACCTTGCTGTCGCCTTCATCCTCGGGGCCGCCTTCACGGCGATCGTCACGTCGCTCGTCAACGATATCTTCATGCCGTTCCTCGGCATCCTGATCGGCGGCATCGATTTCTCGACGCTCGCAGTCACCGTGCTCGGCGTCAGCGTCACATACGGCAACTTCCTGCAAGAGATCGTCAAGTTTTTCCTGATCGCTTTCGCCTTATTCATGATGGTCAAAGGGATCAATCGCCTGAAGCGCGAGCAAGCGATCGAAGAGACGCCAGAGCCAGAGTTGTCGCGCGAAGAACAGTTGCTCTCAGAGATTCGTGATCTGCTTAAAAACCGTCCGCTATGAGTCATTCGTCTGAACCGTCACGGTTTAGACGTTTTTTCAATTAGTCGAAACGCTCGGCTGACCGCGTTCGTCAAGAGCGGTGCCGCTTCCATCATCGCCGTCTCAAGCGTCATGACCCGGGAAATGAGCGGGAAAATGGCTTCAATCCCGACTTCCGGGAGTGCCGTCATGTCGGTCTGTCCGGTGAAGACGATTGTCGGTACATGATGTGTTCGTGCGAAGCGGGCCAGACCGTATGGCGCTTTCCCGTGCAGTGTCTGTTCATCGAACTTACCTTCCCCCGTGATCAACCAATCGGCCCCATGCAGCTGCGCGTCAAACGATGACCAACGCATCACTTCCTCGATGCCATTCACGTACGTCGCCCCGAGCTGGTACATCGCAAAACCGATGCCACCAGCAGCTCCCGCCCCAGACCGCATCGTCAAATCGTGCTCGAAGCAACGGGCGTATGCGGCAAGCTGTTCATCATAACGTGCGACGTCCACGTCCGCTAACCCTTTTTGTGGACCGAACACGGCCGCCGCGCCCGCATGTCCGAGGAGCGGGTTCGTCACGTCCGAGGCGATTCGCCACGTGACGTGCTTCGCCTCCGGCATCAGACCGGACCAGTCGACGCGCTTCACGCGCTCGAGTCCGTGCGGGAACGGTCCGAGCACTCGTCCGGACGCATCGAGGAAACGGACGCCTAGCGCTTCGAGCACGCCCTTGCCACCATCGACGGTCGCACTGCCGCCGAGACCGATCGTGATGCGTCTCGCTCCGCGTTCGATCGCTTGTCTGAGTTGCATCCCCGTACCGTAAGAACTGTACCGCCACGGATCAAGCTGGTCAACGAGCGTCAGTCCGGACGCTTCCGCCACTTCGACGACCGCTTCTCGTGTTGCTTCATGCCATCCGTAGCGCGCCTGACGGACTTGTCCGTCGAGCGCGGTCACTTCCTGTTCGACCGCATTCGCTTCCGGATGTGTCGCCAGCCAGGCGTCGAGAAACCCTTCGCCCCCGTCCGACACAGGAATCTCTACGACGTCATGTCCCGCAAGCGCCCGTCGTACCGCCCGATTTGCTTCCTGACTCGTCAGCGAGCCTTTGAATGAATCCATCGCCACAACAATTCTCATACCGTTCCCTCCTTCACCTCATTATAAAATAAAAACCGCTCCTCCGAAGAGAAGCGGTCAATGTTATGGGCGAAGTGACGTCACGAGCCCCATCATCTGGTCGCTCATCGACAGCGCCCGGGAGTTCATCTGGTAGGCACGCTGGGTGATCGTCATATCGGTCATCTCTTTCATCAAGTCGACGTTCGATGATTCGAGCGTCCCTTCTAATAAGAGATTCCCGACTGGACGGTCGACTTCGATATCGAGGTCAGCCGAATAGATGTTGTTCCCAAGCGGACGAAGTTCCGACGTGTTGCGCACCTCGACGATGTCGAGGCGTCCGAACTCTTCTTCGACACCGTTCACGCTGGCGACGACGACACCGTCTTGGCGGACGCGATGATTCGTCGCTTCGTTCGGCGTGACGATACGGTTGCCATCTGCACCGAGAAGTGCGTTGCCGTTCACGTCAGAAAGTGTCGTCCCGTCATTGCCGACCGAGAGCTGCATGTTGCCGCTCCGGGTCACACCGATCCCGTCTTCCGTCTCGACGACGAAAAACTGGCGGCTCGCCTGCAAGAAGACGTCAAGACCTCGGTCCGTCTTTTTGATTTGGCCGATGTTGAACTGTTGGGAGATGTCCCCGACGTGACCGCCGACACCGATGCGGATCCCGTTCGGTGTATCGCGGCCGACTTCAAGTTCGGCCCGAGGTTGATTGTCATACGCTTGCGAAAGGAGCGAGGCGAAGTGACCTTGCTGGCGTTTAAAGCCGACCGTGTCGACGTTCGCGATGTTGTGGCCGGTCACATCGAGCTGGCGTTGAAGCTGGGCTAGTGACGAGACCGAGTTATAAATGGACTGCATGGGTTTCCTCCTTATCGAATCCGAGCGATTTCGATGGCCCGCTCGGCACTCTTGTCATACGCCTGGACGACTTTTTGGTTTGCCTCGAACTGACGGTACGTCACCATGAGGTCAGCCATCGTCCGGTCGAGGTCAACGTTTGCTTCTTCGATATAGCCTTGTTGGAACTGGACGTTCACAGCGGGATTTGCTCCCCCGTTGACGCGATAGTCGTTCCCGACTTGTTCGAGCGTGGCCAAATCATCGATTTGAACCGCCCCGAGCGTCGCTACGTCCTGACCGAGCGACGTGATTTGACCGTCACCTGACAATTCGAAGTCACTAGACGGCAACTGGATGCGTTCACCCGTATCCGACAAGATGTACCCACCATCCGCCGAGCGGAGGAACCGCTCATCGTCGACCGAGAAGCGGCCGTTCGTCGTATAGAGCGCCTCCCCGTTCTGTTCGACCGCGAACATGGCGGCGCCTGTAAAGTCAGCCGGAACTTTCAAATATACGTCGGTCGGGCTATCCGTCGCCGTGACGCTGCCAGCAGAGAAGCGTGGCATCGTTTCCTGTAAATACACGCCGGTCGAGAGCGTGCCGACCTCGCCTTGGACACGCGAACGGTCGTTACCAGGATGGCTCACCTCGGCGAGCAATAGTTCAGGGAACGACCGGACGACACCATTTGATGCCTTGAAGCCCGGAGTCCGAACGTTTCCAAGGTTGTTGCTCAATATCTCTTGTTGCCGCTGAAGCGCGTTCATCGCACCCGCCGCCGTATAAAGTCCACGTAACATATTCGTCTTCCCTTCATCCTTAAAGTTTCTACTCTTTATATCGTACCAAAGGAAGGAATCATTCACCCTTTTTCGAAAAAATGCATAAAAAACTCCTTAGTCGTCAATACGAGACAAAGCCCACTTCAGTTTGACTGAAGTGGGCTTTGTCTATGCAATCATTCAACAATCGGCAGTTCGACGATGATCGTCGTCCCATGTTCTGATTTAGAGCGGACTGAAATCGTCCCGCCGTGTGATTCGATGATCTCTTTACAGATGGCGAGCCCAAGGCCGGTGCCTCCAATATTACGGCTCTGTTCATTCTGTACACGGTAAAACTTTTCAAATAACCGTTTGGCATCTTCTGCTGTCACCCCGATACCCTCGTCTTCGATGGCGACGCGGAAGACGTCCTCTTCACGCGATACGTTGACGGCGATATTCCCGCCGTCAGGTGAATATTTGATGGCGTTGTTCAAGATGTTCGAGAACACTTGGCGCAGTTGGGCCAGGTCCCCTGAGACGCGAATCTCCTCGTCACACTCGAAATGGAACGCATGCAGCTCGGTCGACCCCGCATGAACCTCAAGGACGTCCGAGAGGAGCTCGAACAGACTCTCGACTTTAAAGTCTTGCTCGACTTTTCCCGCTTCCATCTTTTGAACGTCGAGCAGATCACTGACGAGCCGTTCAAGCCGTCTCGTCTCGCTGTTGATCATCCCTAGGTAACGCTTTCGTTTCAGTTCATCGACGTGACGGTGCTCGAGGAGCTCCGTGAAGCCGAGGATGGATGTCAAAGGCGTCCGCAGTTCGTGAGATACGGTTGCGACCAATTCAGTTTTCAACCGATCGACCTCAATCTCTTTCGTGACGTCGCGCAACACAAAGATAACACCAACACGTTCGTCCTGCAGTTCGATCGGTTCGGCATACATCCGTATGATACGTCTTCCCCCTTGCATCGAGTACGTAAACGTCTCATCAAATATTCCTTCATGCTTCGCTCGATTTGTGAACCGGTTGAGACCTTCCTGATCGTCGATTTGATCCATGAACAGTCGGTAAAACGCTTCAATCGGATAGAGACTTTGGCGATCATTAAATGGGATTGGTTGTTCGTACAGATCAAACAACGCCGCATTGGCATACCTTTGCCCTGTGTCCGTCTTAACAAATACGATCGCGTCTCGCATCGTATGAACAATTCGTGCCGTCTTCTCTCGTTCCCGCTCCAATTCATCATGCTGCTTGATGAGCGAACTCGACATCGCGTTGAACGATCTCGAAAGCTGCCCCACCTCATTTTGAAGCGGATCGACCGGGACGAGCAATGCGTGCGGGTCGACTGCCAACCGTTCGCTGTTCGTGATGAGTGCCTGGAGCTGGTTCGTCAACCGGACGATATACGGTTGCAGACTGATAAAGAGCGTAAACAGGGCGCCGAGCAAGATGATGAGACAACTCCATTGGGCTTTGGCGAGCTGTTCAGATAACGATGCACGCAGTCCGATCTCTCGGAAGTCAAGTTCGGACCGATAATCGGTGAATATCGATTCCATGTCGACGATGCTCGCGCTCATATCGGCCGCGCTAGTCGACTTGAAGTTGAATCGTGTCTGGTTCGAATTCGCATTTTGCGTCAGAAGCTGTCCGACGGTCGCCATCTGCAGGAACGGCTCATCGACTTCTCCGTTCGCCTTGGCAATCACGTAACGCTCGAGCCCGGGCATGACCCGGGACGTATAGACTGTAAAGAGGAGACGGGCTTCAGTCGCGAACGTCACTTCTTCTGCGCTCGCGGCGCTTTGTTCGAACCACGTCGTCTGTTCGTCGATCCGGCCTTGTGCCGTTCGTACTTCATCTAGCAGTGACGCCTCACCGAGCAGGACATGCCCGCGCATCTCATACTGCATCGATTGCCACGTCTCGAACAAGTCGGTCGCGCGCGCGCGTTGTTCACTGATTCGCTCGAGTTCAACCATCGTCTCATCGATCGCCTGTTGCGTATAAAAATAAGTCCCGAGCGAGGGAACGGAAATTAAAACGATGAGAGCGTAGAACACCGTTAGGACTTGCCGGCTAATCCGTTGTTCGATCCAGTGTTTCATACATGGCCTTCTTTCCGTATCAGTTATATTTCATTTAATTATGTTCGCTATTCAAACAAAGCAGATACGTGTACTATAATTAAGTGTTAGTCATTATTTTTCTAAAAAATGTAGCTTTTTTCCTGACTTAGTAACAGTATAGAGATGACTTCTCACAAGAAACTCACAAATAGCGAAGGGAATATGCTAATGACCCCTAAATATATCGGGCTGACGCTGTTGATTCTCCTCCTGGCATTGACAGGTGGGCTCACGTTCACACGCGGGCAGTCGATTGACAGTACAGCTACCGTCACCCAAGGAACTGCCGACTTGAGCGCTTCCGAAGTGACCGACACGATCGTACGTCTTGACGGGACTTGGCGTTTTCAATCGAGCCTGCTCGACCAAGTCGACCGTCAGACGTATCGCAACGTCCCGCACATAACCCCACATCAAGTGGCAACGTACGAAGCGGACGTCTCTCTCCCGCCTGGCCAGTACGCGTTACGCGTCCCGAGAAACCACCCGCACATCCGTCTCGCAATCGATGGTGAAGCGGTATCTCCCGTCTATTCGTCGACACCCGATTCACGGCATGCCTATCTCGTCTTACTCGATACGCACGCGCCCGATTTTCGCTTGACGATGCAAGTGACCAGGTCGGATGAACGCACAACCGGTATCCAAGACAGTCTGCTCATCGGTCCGACGAGCAGTATCATAACCCTCCAAAATAAATTTTTCAGCTACGATTTTATCATTATTTTGATTTCGTTTTTAATTTTTTCATTCTATGCGATCGTCTTTATGTTCCACCGGAAAGAATCGCTCTATCTATACGGTGCCGCCTTCTTCTTCTTGATCGGCTTGTCGTTGTTGACACGTGATCAAATGATCATATTCGAATTCATCCCGGCCATGACCTACGTCGTTGCCCATAAGTTCAGCTTGATCACAGGACTCCTTAGCTTGACCATGCTGATCGGATTCGCACTCCGGCTCGAGCAAGTCCCGTTCAGCCGTTTCCTCTCCATCGCATCTTACCCACTCTACGCGTTCAGCTTGATCGCACTCATCATTCCGTACAGTGTACACGCGACGTTTGATTATGTTGCCTGGGTTTATGTACTCGTAATCGCCTTGTTTTGGACAGGACTCAATATCCATTGGCTGTTCGAACGAAAAGACGATGGGTATCCGTTTGAATTTCTAATCTTTACGCTCGCGTTGGTCATCGGCTATATCGGCCAACTCATCTACGTGTTCATCACGCATCCGAACCAAGTGTTGTATTCGAACGTCCTGTCGCTCATCTACTTTTTACTCATGTTCATGTTGCTACCGGTTCATTTATCGACCGACAAAAAACAGAAGCGGGAAGTGCAGACGTTCGCCACACAAAGCGAGATCTCATTCTTCAACTCTCAAATCAAACCGCACTTTTTGTATAACACGTTCGGGAACGTGATCGCACTCTGCTACACGGCACCGAATGAAGCCGCACGCCTCCTTGGTCACTTGAGCACATATGTCCGCTTCATTTTTGAGAACGGACGCACAGAGACAGATATTTCACTCCGGCAAGAACTCGCGGTGATCGATTCTTATTTGATGATCGAGCAGACGCGGTTCGACGGCGCCTTCACCATCATCAAAGAGATTGACGAGACCGTTCTCGACGCCCTCATTCCTCCACTCTTGATTCAACCGCTCGTTGAGAACGCGGTCCAGCATGGGTTGATGAAACAAGACGGCGTCAAACGTCTCATGCTATCCGTCCAAGACGCCGGCGATATGATCGATATCCGTATCGCGGATAACGGAGTCGGCTTTGACCCGAAGACGGTGCTTCACGAATTGAGCGGTATCGGCATCCCGAACGTCAAGAGCCGAATCGGTTACCTTCCTGACGCCACGTTTAAATTGAATTCTGAACACGGGGTCGGCACGAACGTGCACATTCGGCTTCCGAAACGAGAGAGGATGACAGTAACACATGCGGACGATCCTGATTGAAGACGAGCCCCATATTTTGAGGATGATGGAACGATTCATCCAAGCAGAACCGAATTTGAAATGGATGGGCTCGTTCCACGACCCCGTCCAAGCACTCGAATTTTTAACGACGCAAGAAGTCGATCTCGTCTTTCTTGACGTCGAAATGCCAAAGATGAACGGAATCGACCTCGCCAAGCGCCTGCCTGAGACGACACAAGTCGTTTTCACGACGGCACACAGCCAATACGCGGTCGAGGCGTTCGGGTTACAGGCGACCCACTATCTCCTCAAACCGATCACCGAAGAAATGATTCACGACCTCGTCCCGCTCGTCTCGAAACGGTATACAGAGACGCTTCAGCCCAAGCATCATCGGACGTGTACGATCCAATGTTTCAACAATTTCTCCGTCAAGACGCATGAAGGCGACCTCGTCAAATGGCCGACCCAAAAGACCGAAGAACTTTTCGCCTACTTGATTTACCATCGCGACAAGGTCGTCAATAAATGGCTCATCGCCGAGACGCTCTATCCCGATATCGATGATCCGCAACGGGCACTCCATAACGTCTATAACCTCATCTATCGCTTAAAGAAGACGCTTGCTGATTTCGACTTGAACATAACGGTCCAAACGATCAACAATGGCTACTCGCTTCATTTAGAGGACGTTTGTTCATGTGACTACCACGACTGGTTGAACACTGGTCAGACGGAAGCAAACACTCGCCTGTTCGTCGACAAAGATTACAAGTGGCACTAAAAAACTTCTTCCCGCTCGGGGAAGAAGTTTTTTTATCGTCCGATGTTTAGGGGAGCAAAAAACTAGTGTAAGGCTAGTCAACAAAAGGACGAACCAAAAAACTCGGTCCAGGCGTCCCGTCTTCTCTAGGAAGCGTAGACGCCGTGTACCGAGTTTCCCTCTTATTTCAATCGATCTAAGTTCTCAAGCATGATGCCTGTACCGTGCGCGACGCTAAGCGTCGGCTCGTCGGCGATCATGACTGGCAAACCGACTCGTTCAGCAACGAGCTGGTCGATGCCGTGAAGGAGCGATCCGCCACCTGTCATGATGATGCCGCGGTCGATGATGTCAGCCGCGAGTTCTGGCGGCGTCTGTTCGAGGACGCGCTTCGTCGCTTCGACGATCTCGTTCGCCGACTCGGCCATCGCTTCACGGAGTTCTTCTGACGTGATCGTTACTGTACGCGGAAGCCCACGCACCATGTCTCGGCCTCGGATATCCATCGTCTCGTTGCGCCCACCTGGGAATACGGTCGCGATCTCTTTTTTGATCTGTTCGGCCGTACGCTCACCGATGATGAGCTTGTGCTTGTCTTTGATGGCACGGAGAATGTCCGTATCGAACCGGTCTCCGGCAATCTTGATCGTTTCACCGCAGACGATATCGCCCATCGAGAGGATGGCGACGTCGGTCGTCCCGCCCCCGATATCGACGATCATATGTCCAACCGGTTTCCAGATGTCCATGCCCGAGCCGACAGCCGCCGCTTTCGGTTCCACGGCGAGGAAGACTTCTTTGGCGCCAGCTTTCTCAGCGGCCTCACGAATGGCTTTCGCCTCGACTGGTGTCACGTTGGCCGGTGTACAGATCAGCATCCGGATCCCGCCGAAGAAGCCACGGACTTGAATCTTCTCGACAAAGTGGCGAAGCATCGCTTCTGTCGTCGCGAAGTCGGCGATGACCCCGTCACGGAGTGGACGGATGGCAACGATGTCGCCAGGCGTACGCCCGACCATCTGATACGCTTCCGAACCAACGGCGAGCACTTTCCCTGTCGAACGCTTGATGGCCACGACTGAAGGCTCGTCGAGAACGATACCTCGGCCTTTCACGTGGATGACGACGTTTGCTGTTCCTAAATCAATCCCGATATCTTTTGAAAACATGGTGTGTAGGTTCCTCCGTTCGTTACTTCATTGAAAAGAGCGAGAAGAATCTCCTCGCTCCTATGAGTCTATTAATTAGTTGTTGACCATTTCTTCAGCGACTTCGACAGTTCCTTCGATTCGCTCGATGTCGGCACCGAGTGCTTGAAGTTTCTTGTGGAAATCGACGTATCCGCGGTCGATATGGTATAAGTCACCGACACGAGTCTCCTCGTCGGCGATGAGTCCTGCGAGGACGAGCGCTGCCCCGGCACGAAGGTCTGTCGAAACGACTTCGGCACCTTGGAGGCGGACGCCACCTTTAATGATTGCTGAACGACCTTCAATCTTAATATCTGCGTTCATGCGGCGGAATTCTTCGACATGCATGAAGCGGTTTTCAAACACAGTCTCCGTAATGACTGACGTGCCGCCCGCTTTTAAGACGAGGGCCATCATTTGCGCTTGCATATCTGTCGGGAAACCAGGGTGTGGCATCGTCTTCAAGTCGATTGGCTTCAACACTTCTGGTCCAATGACACGCATACCTTCCGTCGTCTCTTCGAACTTGACGCCCATCTCTTCCATCTTCGAGATGAGTGGACGTAGGTGTTCGCGCTCAGCTCCGATGACTTCAATGTCGCTGGCTGTGATCGCAGCAGCGACGAGGAACGTGCCGGCTTCGATACGGTCCGGGATGATCGAATGCTCAGCACCATGCAACTTGTCTACGCCTTCGATGCGGATCGTTTCCGTTCCAGCACCGCGGACGTGAGCGCCCATACCGTTCAAGAAGTTCGCGAGGTCGACGATTTCCGGTTCTTTCGCAACGTTCTCGATAACAGTCGTTCCTTCAGCGAGAACCGCCGCCATCATGATGTTTTCTGTCGCACCGACCGATGGGAAGTCAAGATAAATCTTCGCACCTTTCAAGCGACCTTCAACCGATGCTTCGACGAAACCGTTGCCGATCACTGTCTTCGCGCCCATTGCTTCAAACCCTTTTAAGTGGAGGTCGATCGGACGTGATCCAATCGAACATCCACCTGGCATTGCGACACGCGCATGCCCAAGACGAGCAAGGAGAGGACCCATGACAAGGATTGAGGCACGCATTTTGCGAACGTACTCAAGCGGCGCCTCGTCTTTGATTGTGCCCGAGGCATCGACAGTGACTTCGTTGTTTGCTTCATCGAACGCGACCTCTGCACCGAGATGGCGAAGTACTTTATTAATCGTGTAAACATCAGCAAGACGTGGCACGTTTTGAAGTACCGATTTTCCTTCGCCTGCTAAAAGAGTGGCAACCAATGTTTTCAGTACGGCGTTTTTAGCTCCTTCAACACGCACAATACCTGACAATTTACGTCCTCCACGGACTACAATCAAATCCTTCATATCTCTCTTTGTCCTCCAGCTTCGTTGTTTTTTTATTTTATGCGTCGATATCCGTTTCCGGATGTGGTTATGTCGATTACTACGATGTTTTTTTAACGTGACGCCTCATCAGAAAAAAATAAAAATAAAATCATAATCTGTCCTGATGATTGGTCGTCATGTCAGACGAGTTTATCCTACATGATATACATATAGGAGTCGTTACAACAGGATTACAGTTTGTTAATGATTTGGAAAATCGACTGTAACGGTACGAGCGCCTGAGCTAATCGGATATACTCCAAGAAGAACTGGGCAATTAGAGAACCGAAGACGACGGCCACGAGGACACGCAAGACAGCGGCTTGCGGACTTCTCACTTGGTTGAGCACACTCTCCCATTTAACTGGCATGAGTGCCCACCAAGCGACGTAAATCGCTACGACATAGATGACGAGCGATAAAACGGTGTTTAACATCTTCAATTCCCCTTTTTTCGAAATTTTGTACCATTTTTAATCATAGCACGTTGCGACAGAGAAAAAAAGACTTAGCATGATGATGATCAATCGAATCGTCTCATCCTATCAGCTCACTCTCTTTAAATGAATCGCATACAAAAAGGACGTCATCGGCGCATAGCCTTTACTACAGTAATTAACGTCCCACCAAATTTTCAAACATTATTCCTTGTTTCCGTCCTGTGCGAGCGCCCAGCGGATCGCTTCGATATAGTAACGAGACCAATCTAGAGCCGTCTCGTCGACTGGCACAGTTAACTGCTCATACGCTTTTACCGATTCGAGCAGTTCATGCAACTTGTTCGGCTTACCGAGAAGTGCCTCTTTGACAACCGGTTTGACGGGGAGCTCGGCGATCAATGAATGCATCGTCTCGTCCAAAATGACGTCGAGTGAAGAGAAAATACCGGTGATGAACGCATCAAACGGAGCTACTCCCGGAATTGTCTCATCGGCAATCAACTCCATCATCTTCCCGCGGATGACGCTTTGCTTGATCAACTCTTTCGATTCAGACGTCTGCATCTCCCGAAGCAACATCAAATACGACCAACGCCGCATCTCATTAAGTCCGATGCGAGCAACGGCTTGTTCGATCGATTGAATCGTCGTGCGGCCCTTTTGATAGACCGTATTCACCGACCGGAGCATCTTGTAGGACAGATCGACACTTCGTTCGATTTGCCCGGCGATGCGGCGGAAGTTCGGTTCTGGTTTATCGAGCTCCTTCAGCACCTCGACGAGCGTATTACGGAGCGGATGGACTTCCGCCCCGTGAATGACTGTCGGGCGACTGAAGAAATAACCTTGGAACATTTTATAGCCAAGATCTTTGGCAATATCATATTCAAGCTTCGTCTCTATCTTTTCCGCAAGAAATTCAATCCGGTGCCCGAGCGCATCGATCAAGCGTTTCTGTTGATCGACCGGTGTCGCCTGATAATCGATTTTAATAATATCCGCAAGCCCGATCAACGGGCGGTATTTCTCTTCGAAGACAAAATCATCTAATGCGATTGTATAACCTTTCCGACGAAGTGATCGCAGGGCGGCAAGTACTTTCTCGGTCGGTTCGACGTGTTCAAGCACTTCGATGACGAGTGATTGCCGCGGCAATAATGAAGGCACTTCTCCTTCGATCAAGTTCTGTGGAAAGTTGATGAACGCCCGCGTCCCTTCGGTCAATTCCCGAAAATTAAAGACGAGGTAGGCGTTATGGATCACGTCGGCGGTCGCAAGCGCATCGTCGACGTGTTCGAACATATTTTTCTCGCTGCGGCGATACAACAGTTCGTAGCCGCAGACACGTAGTTTCTGGTCAAAGATCGGTTGACGCGCAACGTAAACTTTCATCCATTTATCTCCTTTTTGATAGTTCCCACCTATATTATCGGACAACCCGTTCTTTCGTTCCACTATTTGAACGCGAAAAACCTGATTCTTTCGACCTACGTTTTAATGACAGAAGCGGGTTCAATCGTCCAGTTCAAAATTGAGGAACAAAAAAATCCCCTCCCACTTAAACGGAGGGCACTGAAAAACCTCCGCTCTATCCGAGCGTGAACAGAAAAAAGGGCGATTGGACCGACTCAAGTCGGGACAATCGCCCTTTTTCCTTGCCCTTATCCTGTTTTTTCTTTTGAGAGGGTGATGATCCGCTTCAGGTTTACCGCGATGATCGCCATCACGCTCTGTAACGTCATGCCTTTCAGGTCTGACGTTTTGTTTCGCGCCA
>NZ_SJUQ01000038.1:0-23254 GCF_004337045.1 Exiguobacterium sp. SH5S4 | reverse complement strand
TCGCCCCTATCTGTTTAGTCCGAAATGCGTGAACGAACCCATAAAAATGAGAAGAGGCCACCGTTAGCGAACAAGTCGCTCCCGGTGGCCTCTTTCTTATAAATCTACTGAGTTATGTCCCAGCCTCGTTTTTTTGACTTCGCTCATGTCCATACGGATACGCATCACTTCCGTAGCACCGAACCAAAGCCCGACGCTACACAGCAGGGACACACCGCTCACCAACGCTCCGACGATCGCGATATCTCCAATCATCGTGAACGATAGCACGAGGCTGAATATCCCGAAAAACAGCAATCCTCCCGCTATAGTCTTCATACATCACGCCACCCTTTCTCATTTGATTTGACTCTAGTGTAGCCGGTCAAACGAGACAGGGTTGGTCTATTTTTATACCCGGTTAAAAATTAGATGAGGTCGTGGATGGCGTACGTTTTCCCATTGACAAACGGCTTGTCGATCATCTGCTCGACGAGGACGCGGCCGACCGTCTCAGGCGAGCGCAGTTTTCCTTCCGTCTCGTAAGCTTGAAACTGTTCGACATCTTGAAACGCTTCTCGTGAAGACGCGCGGATCGTCTGTTGCATGGATGTGTCCATCACGCCCGGGTTGAACAAGGCGAGGCGATGTCTCGTTCCTTCTAGTTCGAGCGCGACGGTCTCACTAAAGTGGTCGAGTCCGGCTTTCGTGCCGCAGTAGGCGCTCCACCCCGAAATCGGACGTTTGGCGGCACCTGACGTCACATGGATGAGCGAGACGGGCACATCGTAAGCGAGGACGGTGTTCGTGATCAGCATCGGGGCGAGCAGATTCGCCTGAACGTGAGCGGTGAGCTGCTCCGTGTCGAGATGGCCAGCCCGGTGAATCGGTTCGATCAACGCCGCGTTTTGGATGATGAGTAGCGACGTGGCGTCAGCGATGTGCGGCTTGATTTGTTCAAGGGCTTGAAGTGTACTCGACACGTCGGATAAATCGACTTCGATATGTTCGAACGTTAAATCGCGTGATTGCGAGCGTGATAAGTTGATGACGTCGTAGTTTCGTCTCGACAGTTCTTCAGCGACAGCGCGGCCGAGACCGCGCGACGCACCGGTGACAAGGGCAAGTTTCAAATAAATTCTCTCCTATTCGTGAATCGTTTTTCGAAAACCGTAGAAGGGGCGGAAGTTCAAGCGTTCATAATACGTATGCGAGGAAGCGCTCGCGAGCATCTCGAGCCGCGTCTCAGGATAGAGTGCATGGACGTGTGTCAATAACCGTTCCCCGAGGCCAAGCCGGCGGTGCGAAGCAGCGATGAGCAACTCGCACACGTAAAGGCTGACTTTTGTGTCGGTCAAACCGCGAAGATAGGCGATCACGTGTCCCGTTTCAGACTCGATGACGAAAGCGACGTTCGAGTTTTTCCATGCTTCTTTTGTTTGTTCTTTTTGACTGACAAGTTGGTGCCAACCCTCGGCTTCGTTCAATCGTTGAATGTGGTCAAAATCAGTATCTTGATACGTTCGGATTTGCAAATCAATCAATCTCTTGTCCAACCGTCACCCTCCGATATGTAGTTGCACATCATCATTTTTCAATCAGCTTAATCAAGGGACATCACCCACATAAACATTAACCTAAATAATGGTAAAATGATAGGTGTTATTTTCCTGTAATAATATGATATACAAGTATTTTAAAGGTGGGAAGCAGGGGAGGGAGGATTGGTCGACAGATTTATCGCTACTGAACGAACAGGCGAATCGAGCAGAAAAAATATCCAGACGAAAAATCACCCTTACAGCTGAAACAACTCAGCTGTAAGGGTGATTTAAATGTCGAGAGTTTATCCGCTGCTCGCTTTTTCTTCGAGCTCGGTTTCGGTCGTTCCAAGGTTGTTCAAGTACACCTCGTATCTCGGGAGCCAGTACCGGTACGATACTCAGACGCGACCGCTCGTCGCGGCGAACAATGTCAGCGTCGCCGGCCAGAACCAGCCCGAGACGATTCCGTCCGCATAGGCAAGACCGATCGGAGAGAAGACGAAGTAGACGAACACCATCGAGGCGACGAGGATGATTGACGTCGAGATCGCATGACGCCAAGGCTTCACCCGACCGAGGTCGATCCGGATCGGCTTGATTTGTTGCATCGGACGCAGGTTGGCGAACAACAACATGATACTCGTCTCGATGACGAACAAGATGCCGTAGATGTGGATGAAGTTGATGCCAAGGTCAAATCCGAACCATTGTTTCATACCCCAGACTAAGAAGTAGTACGTGATGACGTGGAAGCCGATGATGATGAGCCCGATGCCGTTGAGTGTATCCGACACCGAAACGGCGCGGAGGCCGCCGAAAATGGCGTAGATAGCGCGAATGATGCCGATGAACCAAATGACGAGCCAAAGTGACTGTTCAAAGCTGATCCCGAGCAGTTCAGGCACATCGAAGAGCTGAAGGACCGCGAGGCCGCCGGAATAGAGCATCGACGGAATCGTGACGCACATGTAACCGAACAAGAACAAGAGGACGGTCAAGCGCCGGACGTCCTCGTCATAGCGTTGACTTAAAAACTCAGGGATCGTCGTGATACCGATGCCGAGAAAGCGAGGCAGTAGGAATAGTGCCATGATGATGGCGGCAATCCCGGCCGTCACTTCCCATGCCATCGCCGACGTCGGTTGGTCGGAATTTTTCCGCATGCTCGCATACAAGGCCGACTGGTACGGGAAACAGGTGGTCAGGGTCGGGAAGACGTTCGCCTCGAGCCAGCTCTGCTCGGGTTGCGGCCATCGGCACAAAGACGTGAAACATCTCGCCTTGCGTGAGTGGGTATGCCCAGGCTGCGGCGCCCGCCACGACCGGGATGTCAACGCAGGACTGAACCTCAAACGAGAGGCCGAACGCATCCTGGCCTCTTCAACCGTCGGGACGACGGGGCTAGCCTGGTCAGGTTCCGGTCGTTCGACCGGATGACCCAGGAATCTCTCACCTCCAAGCGTAGCGTAGGTGGGGGTAGTTCAACCCTCCTTGTATTACTTCTTATCTATAAGTACTTTTCGTAATTACCCGCCTTGCACGATAATTATTTCCCGTCATCGCTTTTGTAAACAAACCGTAACAAAGCTCACACGAAAAAAGACACCTGAAACGTCAGGTGTCAGAAAAAGCGAAGCAATGAAGTGGCGACAGTGAAGTAGATGATCAATCCGAGATTGTCCACGACCGTCGTGATGAATGGACCCGAGGCCACGGCCGGATCGAGTTTCAGGCGGTTGATCAAGAGCGGGACGAGTGTACCGACAATCGTGGCAACGCTCAGTGAGGCGAAAATCGACAAGCCGACGATCATGCCGATCAAGGCGCTATCGTACAGGACCGTGATGACCCCGAAAATAACGACCATACAGGCGAGTCCAAGCAGGACACCGGTTCCGAACTCCCGGCGAATCATCTTGGCGACATTTTTTCGGTTGATCGTGCCGAGTGCGATTGAACGTACGGCGACGACGAGCGACTGGGTGGCGGCGTTTCCGGCCGATCCCATGACGAGTGGCATGAAGACGGCGAGCAAAACAATCGTCTCGAGCGTATCTTCAAATCCACCGATCGTCGATGCGGTGATCATCCCGAGGAACATGAGGCTGATGATCCAAGGGGCACGTTTTTTCGCTGCCTCGACCGGGCCCATGTTGATGTCAGACGAGCCTTTCGTCGCGGACAGTTCTTCAAAGTCTTCGGTCGTCTCGCGTTCGATGACGTCCATGACGTCGTCGACGGTGATGATGCCGAGCAAGTGATCATCGCTATCGATGACCGGGAGCGCGAGCAAGTCATACTTTTGGACGGTTCGGGCCAAGTCTTCTTGATCGGCCATGACGTGGGCCGAAACGACCCGCCGCCCCATGATGTCAGCGATGAGATGGTCGAGCGGGGAGACGATCAAATCACGGAGCGACACGACGCCGACGAGACGTCGGTCTACATCGATTACATATAAATAGTAAATCGTCTCAGCTTCAGGACCGAGGTCACGCAACTCTTCAAGTGTCGCCCCGATCGTTTTGTCGGCCTGTAGCACGATGAACTCGGTCGTCATAATGGCACCGGCTGTATCGTCCGGATAGCGCATCAAGTCTTTGACCTCGGTCGCCTCGGTCTCGTCCATCTGTTCGAACAGTTCGTTCATGAAATCGTCCGGAAGTTCGTTCATGAGATCGGCGGCATTATCCGAGAACATATCGTTTAAGACGCTGACCGCATACGGGCGCGGCATTTCTTGGATGAACTGTTGTTGTTCATCGAGCTCTAATTTTTCAAATAAATCGGTGTACTCTTCCGGTGATAAAGCGCTGTATATAAACGCCCGATCGGGTTGGTTGAGTTCGATGAAGATGTCGGCCTGTTCACCCGGGTGAAGTGTTAAAAACACGTCGCGGAAATCGACCGGATCCCCTTTTTGGATGAGCGCTGTCACTTGGGCTTCATGACGCGCGCGTTCTGTACGTTCGATGGCCATCGACTCACTTCCTTTTCTAAAGTCATTTTTCATATCCTGTCGTTATCGTACCTTAATTTGAAAAGAAAAAATAATGGATTTTATTCACAGTTCATACATCGTGTATCCATCCTAACCGTCGCTCTCTCCTTGTTCATTGATTCACAACCGTTTGTTCATTCAGTTTGACTCATATTGTATCCATTCTTTTGTGGAATCGACCACAATCAGAACGCTGGAATTACCCGCCTCGGAATTGGGTAAGTTGATAAGGTAAGGGTAGAAACACACCCGAATCACTAGGAGGAAGCGAGATGATATCGATGACGGATCAATTGACCGCACGGGATACGACGCTGAAACATCCGATTCACGTGTATTCAGAAATTGGTGAATTAAAGACTGTACTATTGAAGCGTCCAGGACGCGAACTTGAAAATTTGACGCCGGAGTATTTGGAACGACTCTTGTTCGACGACATTCCACATTTGCCGGTCATTCAAAAAGAGCACGACTACTTTGCGAGCGTGCTACAAAACCGGGGCGTCGAGGTGCTCTATTTAGAAAACTTGATGGCAGAGACGTTATCGCTGCCTGGCGTACGTGAACGATTCGTCGCCGACATTCTTTCGGAATCAAAATCAAATATTAACGGTTCATACGAGACGCTCAAAGAGTATTTACTCGCTTATGATAACGAACAGTTGATCGAGACGGTCATGGCCGGTATCCGTAAAACCGAGATCAAGCGCGAAAAGCGCCGTCATCTGCACGAGATGATCGAGGACACGTATCCGTTCTTTCTCGACCCGATGCCGAACCTGTACTTCACGCGCGACCCGGCCGCGGCGATTGGGAACGGCTTGTCGATCAATCGCATGAAAGAACCGGCGCGTCGCCGCGAATCACTGTTCACGCAATATATTATGAGATACCATCCACGCTTTGCGAAGCATGATATCCCGATCTGGTCGGATCGTGACTATCGGTTCGCGATGGAAGGCGGAGACGAACTCGTCCTATCAAAAGAAGTCGTCGCCATCGGGATATCGGAACGGACGACCGCCCAAGGAATCGAGCGCGTCGCCCTCAACTTGCTCGCGAACGGAGGCACGTTCAAGAAAGTCATCGCCATCGAGATTCCGAAGTCGCGTGCGTTCATGCACCTTGATACCGTCTTCACGATGGTCGACCACGATAAGTTCACGATCCATCCGTTCATCCAAGGACCGGGCGGCAAGATGAACATCTTCGAACTGACGTTGAACGCGGAAGGTGAGCTGCACATCACGCAACACACTGATTTGTTGAAAGTGTTAAAATCGGCTCTCGGCCTAGAGGAAATCGTGTTGATCCCATGTGGTGGTGGCGACCCGATCGCTGCGGCGCGCGAGCAATGGAACGATGGGTCGAACACGCTCGCAATCGCCCCAGGTGTCGTCGTTACGTATGACCGGAACTACGTTTCGAACGAGCTGCTCCGTTCAGAAGGGGTCGAAGTCATCGAAATCATGTCGAGTGAGTTATCACGAGGCCGTGGAGGCCCACGTTGTATGAGTTGTCCAATTATCCGTGAAGATATTTAACGAGGAGGAGAAACACATGTCCACAACGTTCAACTTTGATTTGAAAGGTCGTCATTTTTTATCGCTTAACGAGTTTTCGCGGGACGAACTGAACTACTTGATCGACTTATCGGCAGCGTTCAAACGTCAAAAGAAACAAGGGATTCCCCACCGGATTTGTGAAGGCAAGAACGTGGCGCTCTTGTTTGAAAAACCGTCGACACGGACGCGCTGTGCGTTCACAGTTGCGGCAATCGACCTCGGCATGCATCCTGAATACCTCGGGAAATCGGATATCCAGTTCGGGAAAAAAGAATCGGTCCGTGATACGGCGATCGTGCTTGGACGCATGTTCGACGGCATCCAATTCCGTGGCTTCGCTCACGAAACGGTGGAAGGTCTTGCACGGGATGGCGGGGTCCCGGTTTGGAACGGTTTGACGGACTTGTATCATCCGACGCAAATTTTGGCCGACTTCTTGACCGTCAAAGAACAAAAAGGTGATTTGGCTGGCATTCGTTTCGTCTACGTTGGAGATGGACGCAACAATATGGGCAACACGCTATTGATCGGTGGTGCCAAAGTCGGCATGGACATGCGAATCTGTGCGCCGAAATCGCTCTGGCCGTCTGACGAGGTCGTTGATTACGCGCGTTCGGTCGCGGCTGAAACAGGAGCACGCATCACTTTGACGGAGAGCATCGACGAAGCTGTCGCTGATGCGGACGTCATCTATACCGATGTGTGGGTATCGATGGGCGAAGAAGCCGAATTCGAAGAACGGATCAAGCTCCTTCATCCGTACCAAGTGAATATGGACATGGTCGAGAAGACCGGAAATAAAGACGTCATGTTTCTGCATTGCCTGCCGGCGTTCCACGATTTAGAGACCGAGGTTGGGCGAGCGATTCATGAACAATATGGATTGAAAGAGATGGAAGTGACCGACGAGGTGTTCCGCAGCCGCCATTCATACGTGTTCGATCAGGCGGAAAATCGGATGCACACTATCAAAGCCGTCATGGCGGCGACACTCACCGATACGTTTGAATGGCTCGAACGCTAACGAACGAGGAGGCATGTCCTCCTCATTCGTACTAAACGAAAGGGATGAGTTATATGTCTACTAAATTAGATCATGACTCAAGTGGTTCGGCTGGTGCGAGTCCTAGCAAAAAAGATCAACGGTTAGGTCTTGGTGCACTGACAGCCCTCGTCGTCGGTTCGATGATTGGAGGGGGCGCCTTCAACTTGGCGGCCGATTTGGCCCAAGGCGCGAACGCCGGAGCTATTTTGATCGGGTGGGTCATCACCGGTATCGGGATTATCACACTCGGTCTCAGTTTTCAGAACTTGACGATGCGTCGTCCTGACCTAGACGGCGGTGTATACAGTTACGCCCGGGCCGGCTTTGGCCAGTTCGTTGGCTTCAACTCGGCGTGGGGCTATTGGTTATCTGCTTGGCTCGGTAACGTTGCCTACGCCACACTATTGTTCAGCTCGGTCGGTTACTTCTTCCCGATCTTTGAAGGTGGTCAAAACATCGCCTCGATTATCGGCGCCTCCATCATGTTGTGGCTCGTGCACTCGTTGATTTTACGAGGCATCCACGAAGCCTCGATGATCAACATCATCACGACGATCGCGAAACTCGTTCCGATTTTTGCCTTTATCACCATCACCTTGTTCTTCTTCAATATCGATAACTTCACGTTCGACTTTTGGGGCCAAGGCGGCTTCTCGTGGGGCAGTGTGAGAGACCAAGTCGTGTCGACGATGCTCGTCACACTTTGGGTATTCATCGGTGTCGAAGGGGCGGTCGTCTTGTCGGGCCGGGCCCGTAAGCGCTCGGACGTCGGGAAAGCGACCGTCATCGGCTTACTCGGTACGCTCGTCATTTACTTGCTCATCTCGATCATGTCACTCGGATTGCTGAACCCTGAGAGCGTGGCGAACGCTTCGCAACCGGCGATGGCGTATTTGCTCGAATCGGCTGTCGGGCCGTGGGGCGCGATGCTGATCAACGGGGGCCTCGTCATCTCGGTACTCGGTGCTTGGCTTGGATGGACGTTGCTTGCGGCGGAAATCCCATTTGTCGCCGGTAAAGACGGTGTCTTCCCGAAATGGTTCACGAAAGAGAATAAAAATAACGCACCGGCCAATGCACTCTGGCTCACGAACGGGTTGATTCAGTTGTTCCTCTTCACCTTCCTGTTCTCAGACGCTGCTTATAACTTTGCGTTCTCACTCGCTTCGAGCGCCATCTTGATCCCGTATGCGTTCTCGGCGTTCTACCAAGTCAAAGTCGCCAAAAACGGGCTCGGTTATAATGTTGGCGAACGTCGGACGCGTGACCTTATTATCGGTGCGGTCGCCTCGATTTACGGGATTTGGCTGATCTATGCGGCCGGTATCGACTATTTACTGCTCACGACACTTCTGTATGCACCAGGGACGCTGCTCTATATTAAAGCGCAGCGTGAGAACGGAATTAAGACGTTGACGAAAACCGAATGGATCGTGGCCAGCATCTTGACCGGACTCGCGATCTTGGCAGTCGTACGGATTGTATCAGGCAACATCTCAGTCATATGATCGGGGGAATCGAGCATGCGTAACAAACGAGTAGTCATCGCCTTAGGCGGGAATGCGATTCAACAAGGAAAAGATGCGACGGCGGGCGCTCAAATTCGGGCCGTCGAGGCGACGGCCCAGTCGTTGGTCGCCCTCATCGAAGAAGGCGTCGACGTCATCATCACGCACGGGAACGGTCCGCAAGTCGGAAACTTAATTTTGCAACAGGCGGCCGCGGACAGTGCAGCGACGCCGGCGATGCCGCTCGACGTCTGTGGAGCGATGACGCAAGGGATGATCGGGTATTGGTTCGAGAACGCCCTCACGAAGGCACTTCGGTCGCGCGGCCTCGAACGTTCCGTCGCCCCAATCGTGACGCGTTGTGTCGTCGATCCGAACGACAGCGCCTTCAGTCACCCGACGAAGCCGATCGGTCCCTTCTATTCAGAAGCGGAAGCGTCGGCGCTCGAACGATCGACGAGTCACATATTCAAAGAAGATGCGGGCCGCGGTTATCGCCGCGTCGTACCAAGTCCGTACCCGACAGCGATTTGTGAGCATACGGTCATCCGTGACCTCGTCGACAACGGCCACATCGTCGTCGCGTCCGGCGGCGGCGGGATTCCCGTCATCGACACTCCAGACGGATACGTCGGGGTCGAGGCGGTCATCGATAAAGACTTTGCCGCCGCGAAGCTCGCGGAACTCGTCGAAGCGGACATGTTACTCATCTTGACGGCCGTCGAGTACGTCTACGTCAATTTCGGGACGACCGAGGAAGCCGCGCTAACCGAAACGACGAACGAGCAACTCGAGACGTATATCGCCGAAGGTCAGTTCGCACCGGGCAGCATGTTACCGAAAGTTCGGGCCGCCTTGCAGTTTGCCGAGTCGGGAACGGGACGCGTATCCGTCATCACGTCGCTCGAGCAGGCGCACGCTGCTGTCCGAGGAGACGTCGGGACGAGAGTCCGGCTCGCCGCGACGCTCCAACAATGATCAACGCCGTAGACATCTCGTCTACGGTTTTTTTGTGCATAACGCGGACCGGCCGTTTTTGAACCGCGAACAAGGGGAAGGGTTGTTGTATGTCAAACCTGACATTGCTATCATCACCTGTAAACGATTGCACTAATATGGGGGAAGGATGTGACGAAGAGCGGCAACGCTCGAACTTATGCGTCTATTTGAACAGGAGAACGTATACACACAGCAAATGAAGCCACTTGCAGATGAACGTGCCGTCGTCCAAGGGAGCTGCTATCGCTTCACGGTATTGACGAGCCAGTTGATCCGGATGGAGTACGCCGAGGACGGTGTGTTCGAAGACCGACCGACCCAAGTCGTGTGGAACCGGGACTTTGACGTCCCTGACTTCCGGATCATCGAGGACGAGAGTGAACTGCAAATCATCACCGAGCACGTTCATCTGTATTATACGAAAGGACCGTTCGCGCCGAACACGCTCTACGTCGACGTGAAAGGGAACTTTAGTACGTACTATAGCCGCTACACGTTCAACGGCCCGGAACGGACGCTGAAAGGGACGGCCCGAACGCTCGACCATGTCGATGGAGCGACCGAGCTCGGGGAGGGGATCGTCTCCAAGCAAGGCTATGCCGTCATCGACGACTCGGACTCATTTCTCATGACAGACGACCGCTTCGTTGAGCCGAGACGAACAGGTATCCATGATTTGTACTACTTCGGCTACGGACACGAATACAAGCAAGCGCTTCACGATTTTTATAAGCTGACAGGTCCGACGCCGTTGTTGCCACGAAAAGCACTCGGTAACTGGTGGAGCCGCTACTGGCGCTATGACGAGACCGAGTACAAAGGGCTCATGCGCCGGTTCAAAGAAGAAGATATCCCGTTCTCGGTCAGCGTCATCGATATGGACTGGCACGTCACCGACGTCCCTGAAGAGTACGGGAGCGGTTGGACCGGCTACTCATGGAATAAGAATCTGTTCCCGGACCCAAAAGGCTTCTTGACGTGGTTGAAAGAAGAGAACCTGCTCGTCACGCTGAACTTGCACCCAGCCGACGGGGTCCGGGCGTTCGAAGACCAATACGTGGCGATGGCCGAAGCGATGGGGATCGACTCATCGAACGGGGATCGCATCCCGTTCGATTTCTCTGATAAACGCTTCATTCAAGCGTATTTTGAACAGATGCATCATCCGCACGAGGTAGACGGCGTCGATTTTTGGTGGATCGACTGGCAGCAAGGGTCGACCTCGAAAATGGAAGGGCTCGACCCGATGTGGATGTTAAACCATTATCATGCGGCCGATATTTCCCGAGACGGAAATCGTCCGCTGATCTTCTCGCGTTATGCCGGACCGGGCAGCCATCGTTACCCCGTCGGTTTCTCGGGAGATACGCTCATCTCTTGGGCGTCGCTTGCGTTTCAGCCTTACTTCACGGCGACGGCATCGAATATCGGTTACGGCTGGTGGAGCCACGACATCGGCGGGCATTACCGAGGGTCGAAAGACGATGAGCTCGCCGCACGCTGGGTCGCGTTCGGGGTGTTCAGCCCGATCATGCGCTTGCATTCGACGTTCAGTATCTTTAACGGCAAAGAGCCGTGGCGCTTCGGTCTCGAGTCCGAACGGTCGATGAAGTCGTTTTTACGACTCCGCCACCAACTCATCCCGTATTTGTACACAATGAACCGGCGTAATCATCAGGATGCGCTCCCGCTCATCCTCCCGATGTATTACGATCATCCCGACGAAGAAGCGGCGTATGGCGTGCCGAATGAATACTACTTCGGCAGTGAACTCGTCGTATCACCGATCGTCGAGCCGATGAACAAGCGGCTTCACGTCGCGGCGACGAACGTCTGGTTGCCGACAGGCGATTGGTTCGACTTCTTTACGGGTCATCGCTACGAAGGTGATAAGTCGATCCGAGTGTTCCGTGGGCTTGACGAGCAGGCCGTGTTCGCGAAAGCTGGAGCGATCGTCCCGCTGGCCGCTCATCGCTCTGGACGCAACGACACCGACAACCCGACCGATCTCGAGGTCGTCGTCTTCCCAGGGGCATCGAACACGTTCACGCTGTATGAGGATAACGGGACCGACCGGGCTTATGAGACCGGGGCTTACGCCGAGACGACGTTCACCCTCGACTGGGACGAGCGCAGCCTGCACGTTCATATCACGGGCGACACGTCCGTCTTACCGTCAGACCGGACCGTCACATTACTCGTACGCGGGGTGACCGGTTTGGGCGAGTATAAACCGGAGACGCAGACGTTACGACACGAACTCGGTAAAATTGATGAGGAAGTGACGGTGTCGCTCCCTGTCGAGGTGACGAACAACGGTCATCGACTGGAGCGCTTGTATCGCTTCATTGACCGCGCCGAGATATCTTACGATTTGAAAGACCGCCTCTACCGGATGGCGGCGTCGAAGACGAGACTCGAAGCATGGCTGTTCGATCTGCATGCGCTTGAACTCGAACGCGATTTGCAAGATGCGATCATGGAATTGATGCTCGACTGAGGAGAGGGGGCAACCCCTCTTTTGTCTTGTCAGAAAACTGTCGGAATTTGAAAGCGTTTTCACAAGCTGGGTCTCGTATACTAAAAGAAAGATCACCAGTTCGGGAAGCGAGGGATTGAACATGAGACAGCAATGGACAGTCGACGATTTAAGACAACTCGATATCTTCAATAAATGCACGAGCCGCGAGCTAGAGAGCTTGCTACCGCACGTATACTGTCGAACGTACCGCAAAGGGCAGCTTTTATTCATGGAAGGCGACCCACGTGAGCGCGTCTACTTTTTAATCAGTGGGTATGTGAGGCTCGAGCGGTGCAATGAAACGGCGACCCATCAATACACCGACTACTTGAAGCCGAAGCAGCTGTTTCCGTACCGGGGACTGTTGACGGAAACGTATTACCAACATTCGGCGGAAGCGCTGACCGATATTGAAGTCATTTATATGCCGACGGATCGCTTTGAAGCGCTCGTCTCAAGAAATGCGACGATGCTCTTGCACATCGTCGGTCAGATGAATCGAATCCTTGACCTTCATGAACGCCGTGTTCAGGAAATCATCACGCCGAGTGCGAGCGACCGGGTGATCAATACGATCCATTACTTGATTGAAGACCTCGGAGAAAAAGAAGCCGACGGTGTGCGCGTACGTTGTCCGTTCACGACAGTTGAAATCTCGAGACTGTCGGGGACATCGCGCGAGACCGTGTCCCACATCTTATCGCGACTGCGCAAAGAAGACATTCTCCAGTTCGACGCCCGTCAACTCGTGACGTTGCATCCTGAGTATTTTGAACAAGCGACACACTGACGCCACGCTCCATTCGTGGCGTTTTTTTGCACGTCTCGACAAGCGAAGCGTTCGCTATGGACCCTTACATCAGTTATAATTAGTGAGAATCATCACAAAGAAAAATTGTCATGCACGTTTAGAAAGGATGAACGCAGTGAAACGACTGCAAGCTCTCGCTTTGGCCGAGAAAGGACATATCGTCGGGCTCGTCATCGCCGCGGTGATGATCGGGTTGTCCATCTTGGCTCAGGCTTATTTGATCGTCGACGTCGTCGACCGAGTATTTTTAAAAAACGAATCGTTCCAAAGTGTCATCCCGTCTCTAGGTTGGCTCGTGCTCGCGCTGCTCGCACGTGCCTTGTTCGGGTATGTCTCGGGACGCATCGGTGCCAACTTGTCGGAGCGGGCGAAGCGGACGCTTCGACGTCAACTGCTCGACCGCTACACATCGAATCCGATCGAGACGTCTCTATCCGGACAGTCCGGGAAGAAAGTCAGTGTCTATATGGATGCGGTCGATGAGGTCGATGCTTACTTTAGCCAGTACTGGCCCCAAGTCATCCAGACGTCGATCATCCCGCTGCTCATTCTCGTCGTCGTCTTCAGTCAGCACTGGATCTCGGGTGTCATCATGATGGTGACCGCGCCGTTCATTCCAATTTTTTTCATCATCATCGGTATCGCGACCCAGAAGAAGTCTGAAGAGCAGATGGAGAAAATGAACCAGTTCTCAGGGAAATTTTTAGACGTCCTTCAAGGATTGACGACACTCAAGCTATACGGACGTGCCGAGCAAGAAGCGCAAGCGATCGAGAAGAGCAGTCTCGACTTCCGGGACGCGACGATGGTCGTCTTAAAGACCGCTTTCTTGTCAGGGCTCATGCTCGAGTTCATCTCGATGCTCAGCACCGGCGTCGTCGCCTTAGAAGTGGCGCTCCAGATGGTCGTTTGGCAAAACTTGACGTTTTTCGCCGGCTTCTTGATTCTCGTCTTGGCCCCGGAATACTATTTAGCGATCAAAGACCTCGGCAGCGCCTTCCATACCGGGCGTGGTAGCATGGGTGCGGCCGATCGTATCTTCGAGGCGCTCGACGCCCCGGACGACCGCATCGAGTGGGGAGACAGACCGCTAACAAACCGGACGCCCGAACTTGTTCTCGATGCGGTCTCGTTCCAATATGAAGGGGGGCGCTTCACGCTCCACCCGCTGAGCGGGGTAATCCCGGCACGGTCACACGTCGCCTTGGTCGGCGCGAGCGGATCAGGCAAGACGACCGTGTTGAACGTGCTGTCCGGTCTTGTGAAACCGGACAGCGGCCGCGTCCTCGTCGACGGGGAGCCGCTCGAATCGTTCACCGATACGTCTTGGTACGGGACAATCGGGTATATTTCGCAAAACCCGTATTTGTTCGCCGGCAGTCTCGCCGCTAATATCGCCCTCGGTGAGACGGCGGACGAGACTGACATCATGCGGGCGGCTGAAGCCGCCGGCCTCGTCGAGGTCATCGCCAATTTGCCGGACGGATTGAATACCGAGCTCGGAGAAGGCGGTTACGGATTGTCCGGTGGTGAGCGGCAACGCCTCGCCCTGGCCCGTGCCTTCTTGAAGCGTCCAGGTATCATCTTGTTCGATGAACCGACGACCGGTCTCGATTTGGTGACCGAGAGAATCGTTCGGCGCTCGATCGAGGAGTTGTCGCGTGACGCGACGCTTGTCACGGTCGCGCACCGTCTCCATACGATCAAGCAAGCGGACGCGATTTGGTTCATGGACGAGGGTAACCTCGTCGCGAACGGCACACATGAACAGTTGCTCGCTGTCCCGGCCTACGCCGACTTGTTCACGTTACAGAAAGGGGTGAGAGGATGAACTCACTTTGGACGATCACAAAATGGATGATGAAAGAGAAAAAGGATATCATCCTCTCGATCTTCTTCGGCTATACGGCAGGACTCGCGGCTGTCGCCTTGTTCGCGGCGAGTGGATATCTCGTGTCGCGGGCCGGCCTTGTGCCGCCCCTCTATGCGCTCATGGTACCGGTCGTCCTGATCAAGCTGTTCGGCGTCATTCGGGCGGGGAGCCGCTACCGCGAACGCTTGGCGTCACACCGGGCGACGTTCACGATTTTAAGCGAACTGCGCGTCCGGTTTTATCGCCAGCTCGAACCGCTCGTGCCGAACATCTTCGCCAAATACCGGAGCGGGGACTTGCTCGCCCGTGTCGTCGGAGACGTCGAAAGCCTTCAAAACTACTTTTTGCGGGTGTTTTATCCGCCAATCATCTTAGTGCTCGTCTTCTTGAGCACGATCTTCTTCGTCACGTTCTTCTCGATGACGGTCAGCCTTTGGCTCGTGTTCGGGGTGTTCGTGACCGGCTTTTTGATTCCGATCTTGTTTGCCGGCATCCGAGCGAAGCATGACCAGGAAATTCGGGCCTTGCGCGGCGATTTGTCGAGCGGGGTGACCGAGATGATGTACGGGTACCGCGATTTATTGTTGCACGACCAGCTCGGCCAGACCCGTGACGACTTGCTCGCTCGAAGCGATCGTTACGCCGCTGCACAGCGCCAAGACGTGACGAACCAGTTCTTTAACTCGTCGCTCGTCGTCGCCGCGTCACTGCTCGTGTCGTGGGGCGTGCTCGCGATCGGTGCCTACCTTGTCGTCGATGGCGAACTGGACGGCCTGTTCTTGGCCATGCTCGTCATGATGTCATTGACCGCGTTTGAGAACGTGACACCGATGGCGGTCTTCCCGGGTCACTACGCCGATAGTAAACAAGCGGCAAACCGCTTACTTGAGGTCGTCGAACCGAGTGATCACCTCGTGGCGGCAGAAGCGGCACGTGACGACATAGCGCTTCAGACGGCGCCTGACATTTCGTTTGAACGTGTAAGTTACCGCTATCCGGATACGTTCCGTGCCGTCCTAGACACAGTTGATGTGACGTTACCGCGCGGATCGAAGACCGTGATCGTCGGCCCGAGCGGGTCTGGCAAGTCGACGCTCCTGCAACTGTTGCTCGCGTTTGTAAGGCCAGAGACAGGCGAAGTACGAATCGACGGTCAGCGCTTGAATGAGGTCACACAAACGTCGGTCTGGTCTCAAGCGAGTGTCGTCATGCAAGAGAACCACTTCTTTTTCGGTACCGTCCGAGACAACTTGGCCCTTGCCGGAGACTTCTCCGATGACGAGATGGAGCTGGCGCTGCGAAGCGTCCGCCTCGGTTTCGCGCTCGATGAGCCAATGCTCGAGAAAGGGGCGAACTTGTCCGGAGGGGAACGGCAACGGCTCGCCATCGCCCGGGCGTTGTTGAAGAACGGGTTGCTCTGGATTTTAGATGAAGCGACGTCGGCGTTAGACGCGCGCACCGAATCCGATGTGTTCGCTGAAATCTTCCGGAAGGCGGACGAGGCGACACTCGTCATGGTCAGCCATCGTCTGACCGGGCTCGAACGGTTCGACCAAATCATCGTCATGGAAGCAGGTCGCATCATCGAGTCAGGGTCATACGACGACTTGATGCGCGCCCGCGGCATGTTTTATGAGTTGAAACAAATCGAACAAGATGTGTTCGCCTGAACGAAAAAAACGAGCGGCTCCGTCGGAGAGCCGCTCGTTTTTATATGGCAAATCTGGGTGCAACAAATGGGGGTTGTCGCAATGCTTTCAAAAAGAGTGTCGTGGAGGGGAATCCACGGGCCGTAACAAGTTTTGGGGAACGGTTACGTCCAGCTGTGGCAGCTACAACTCGAGTATAAGTGATAACGATTCTCATTGTCAATTAAAAAAATAAAAATAAACCGCAGACGGGATGTCTGCGATCGAGGTCATACGAGTCGAGTCAGTTTGACGGAACACCTTTACTGAGTGTAAAGCGGATCAAGCTAAACAAATAACGGATGTAGAACAAGGCGAACGCGTAAAATACAGCGACTGCCGGTGCGTTCAATTCGACACCCGGGATGTTCATGAGAAACTCCAAGATGAGAATCGACAGCAAGAAGACGTAGAGTCCAGCATCGAGATAGAGCGGCATCAGCTTGCCGCGTTGATGCCAAAACGTCCGGACGAGCGGGGCGACGATCATTCCGATGATGCGCTCGGCGAAGCCGATGCTAAGCACGGCGATCATAAAGGCGGCTACCGTCTCGAACGTCACAAGTTTTGAGAAGGCAAACATGGACATAAGCAGGAGCGGCCCGATGAAAATCATCATCGAAAGGGACGTGCGTAAAAAGATGAGTAAGTTCTGTTTGATTGTGTCGACTCCCCCAAAGAGCGACTGTCGGAACGTCTTGCCACGTTGATAGTCGAGGACGAACGATCCCACGAACATCAATCCGAATAGCGATAACAATATTGTCATGAAATGTGTTTCCCCTTTTTCTAGTCAAATCTATGATTAATTATGTTTATCCTAACCAAAGTCTAGCCTAGTGTACCGATTCGCTAGTTGAAAGTAAAGCGGGAAAACTGTCAAAGTTAGTAAAGTTTTGAGAACGTTATCGGCTTTATAAAGCCAAAATGAAACGGTTTCGTCCAGATTCTTTTGCGTGGTATAACGCTTCGTCGGCATGCTTCAAGACGCTATCAACTTCGATATCGTTCGAATGACAGGCCCCGAGCGAGACGGTGATGTGAAGCGTGCCTGCACTCGTCTCGAATGGGAACGTCGAGATTTTTTCTCGTATAGATTCGGCGAGACGGGACACTTCGTCCTTTTGAGCGTTCGGCATGATGATCAGAAATTCTTCACCACCGAAACGGCCGACGAGATGTCGGTCGTCACTTTCGGTGACGAGCAACATGCCGAGCTCGCGTAGTACGTCGTCCCCGACATCATGACCGTACGTGTCGTTGACGCGTTTGAAGTGATCGATATCGACGAGGATGAGGGCGTACGCTTCCGCCTCGACGGTCAAGTTGGCCATCGCCTCATTCAACAGACGGCGGTTGGCGATACCAGTCAAAGCGTCGGTACGGGCCAGTTGCTGCTGATGTTGAACGTTCTCAAAGTGGCGTCTCAGCTCTTGGAGCAAGCGATAAGCGGCACATGCCCCGGCGTAGATCACAACGATATAGACGAATAAAATGGGATAGAACAGTTCGAGCGGGAGGGCATAGTAGAGCGCCGACCCGAACGCGGCGACGCTGATCGTCGTGAAGACAAGGAGCGTGTTACGGGTGTTGTCGAGCTTGAGCCGCAACAGACTTGTCGGCAGGACGAGTGCGACCATCGTCGCGATAGCTAAGTAAAATCCGACGTATTCGCCATCCGTTATCATGAAAAAACGACCGATGAGAAACAACATACCGGCGACGACACCGCTCACCCAACCGCCGAACAAAACGGCGAGCATAATCGGGATGGAACGAAGGTCGATCAATATTTTTTCGAGATGAAGCGCGTTCGCGAGCAAAATCAAGGCGATGAGACCGCTCTGGATACCGAGCAGGATACGCAACTTAAAAGGTGACTGGGGCGTAATTCGAGGCCGGTTACGAAACGGCAAGAACGAGATGGTGAACAGGGTGAACAGAATACAAAGGTTGATGAAAAAAGAGTTGATGATGGTGAGCATACACGTGTCCCCTTGTGCGAGATAGAAATCATTAATTCAAGTATGACAACTCTGGATCGCGATGAATCGTCAAGCTGTTACCACTCACGCCATTCCTCCGTGATGTCTTCATCGGTTTCATACCCGGCGATGGCTGCACCGGCTCGGATGAAGTCGTACAGCTCCTCACGTTCGAGCGTCTCGATAAAATGGTCGTGCTCTTCGTCGAGGCCGTTCAAACGCAGGACGACATCGCGGACTGCCCAGAGGATCGCTGCTTCAGAGCCGTCGGAATGGGTCAAAGCGCTCGTATAACGCCGGAGCGCGGCGTCGACAGCGAGGATCGCCGACAGCGTATAGACGTCGTCGCCTTCGTTCAGCCGGTCTTCCCACAACAAGGTTGGGCGGTTCGCCCACAACTGGTCAAAATCCATGGATGGATCCTCCTTCTGGCCGTGATTGTATCTTCCTCTCTATAATAGCAAAAAAGTTTGGTATGATAGATGAAAAGGGGGACTGTCCGTGCGTTATTGGGATCATTTTAAACGAGCGTTCATTCCGATCGCGCTCATCTTAATCGGTTTAGCCATCTTTTACACATTATCGGCACGAAACAACCTGGTGTTGACCATACTTGGGGCAGCGATCGTCGGTGTGATTTTATTTTTAGTGATGCGCCATATGAACCGGGTCGAAGACTGAAGACGAGAACACGTTTGGGGTTCTCGTTTTTTGTTGTCAGCGTGCTTTTTTGGGTACACTACATAGTAAGGAGGGATTCATTATGGCAAAAGCTACATTTGCGGGAGGCTGTTTTTGGTGCATGGTCAAACCGTTTCATAAATACGAAGGTGTCGAACGAGTCGTGTCCGGTTACACAGGCGGACACGTCGACAATCCGACATACCAACAAGTCTGTTCGGAGACGACGGGTCATCTAGAGGCGATCGAAGTGACGTTCGACCCGGAGGTCATCTCATACGAGGAGCTGCTTCGGATTTACTGGCGACAAATCGATCCGACAGACGGGGGCGGACAGTTCAACGACCGCGGCGAATCGTATCGACCGGCCATCTTCTATCATTCGGAAGAACAACGGGACGCGGCCGAACGCTCGAAGCAAGAAGTCGAGAATTCGGGACGGTTCGAACGTCCGATCGAAGTCGAGATCCGTCCGGCCAAGACGTTTTGGGAAGCCGAGGACTATCATCAAGACTACTATAAGAAAAATCCGTTCCGCTACGAGATGTACCGGGTCGGCTCGGGACGCGCCAAGTTTGTGAAAGAGGCGTGGAGCGATAAGAAACAAAAACAGGAACTGAAAGACCGTCTGACACCGATGCAGTTCAAAGTCACGCAAGAGAACGGGACCGAACCGCCGTTTCAAAACGAGTATTGGGATGAGGAACGAGAAGGGTTGTACGTCGATGTGATCGATGGCACGCCGCTGTTCACTTCTCGCGACAAGTTCCAGTCGAACTGTGGCTGGCCAAGCTTCGCGCGACCGATCGAAGAGAAGCGGCTCGATGTGAACATGGACACGACGCACCACATGGTCCGGACGGAAGTGCGTTCGAAGCATGCCGACAGTCACCTCGGTCATCTATTTGACGATGGTCCGAAAGAACTCGGCGGCTTACGCTACTGTATCAATTCGGCTTCGCTCCGATTCATCCCGAAAGAAGAGCTCGAGTCTGCGGGATACGGGGAATACAAACATCTATTCGACGCATGAAGGGGAGACAGCCATGTTCACATCCGTCAAACAACAAATTCGCCGTGATACGATCGCGACGGTTCTAGATTATTACGATCATTCGATCCGGAACCTGACCGAAGCGGCACGGCGGGAAAAGTACGACAAGATGAGTACGAGTCCGTTCTCGTTCTTTCGTGGAAGCTCGCATTTGTTCTATTACGATTTTGCGAAAGTACCGCTCGCTTTCGATACGAGCGAAGCCTATCCGACGTTCATCCAAGGAGATCTTCACTTTGAAAACTTTGGGGTGTTCGGGGACGGGGCCGGGACGATCATTTATGATGTGAACGACTTTGATGAGGCATACCTCGGTTCGTATTTGTTCGATGTGCTCAGAATGGCCATTTCTGTCGACTTGTTCGCCGCCGAATCGGGCTTCGATTCCAACGAAGCGATTGAAGTGTACGCCGAGACGTATGCGCTCGCCATCAGACGGTACGCGAAAGGGAAAGACGGAGACGTGCAGTTTACGAAAGCGAATACGTCTAAAGCCATCAAAAAAGTGATCAAGAAGGCAGAGAAGAAGCAAGACGCGTTCATGTCGGAACGGACCGAAGTCCGGGACGAAGAACGTTACTTCGCGACGAGCGATGACTTAATCCCGGTCAGCGAGAAGACGGCGACGAAAATCAAACAGGCGTGGCCTGAGTATTTGAACTCGTTGTCGGGAGAGCATCGCCATCACGCCGATCATTACGACATCAAAGACATCGCCATTAAACGCGAGAGCGGGACGGCCTCGATCGGGCTCGAACGGTACTATATCTTGATCGAAGGGGCCGACGAGGAACATGACGAGGATGTCATCTTAGAGATGAAGCAAGCGCAATCGGCCGTCCCGTCCTTGTTTTTGCCGACCCATCCGTTGTTCGAGGACGGTCTGTCCCATGAAGGTGCGCGGGTCATCGCTGCCCAGCGTGCCATGGTGCATAGCCAAGACCCGTATCTCGGTTACTTCACGATCGACGGCAACGAGTATTACGTGCGGCAACGTTCGCCCTACAAACGGAAAGTGAAAGCGAAGCACATCAAGAACGAATCGTCGCTGATCGAAACGTTAAAAGTCCAAGCCGAGATCACGGCGAAAATCCATGCCCGGGCCGATGCGGACGCGAACGTTCTCGAGTATGAGGCGAGCGAGCGGATTGCGGAAGCCATCGGAGAGGCGCTGCCGTTGTTCGTTCGTCAAATCTCACGCTGGGCCCATTTTTACGCCAATCAAGTTCGTTTCGATTTCGAGGCGTTCACATCATGGGTCGAAATACGGTCTGAATCCGACTGAACCGAGCAAGACACTTGCGGTGAGGGACGGGTTTGTTTCAAAATGAGAGGGAAAAGGATGTGTTCGACCTATGATCACTGAGCAACAAGTCATCGCGCAAATGAAACACGTGATGAGTCAAATCGAACAGTCGAGCGGAGAGACGCAAAAGCGCCATCTGGCCAAGTTGATGGGTTACTGTGAGCTCATGTTGGCGGAGACGACACCCGCCGCACCGGTCGCGCAGGCACCTGTCGTCTCGGCGGAGCCGAAGCAACCGTTAGACCGGCAAATGGCCGCATTCCTCGGCATCCCTCTAGAGGATGAAGACGAACCTAAAACCGATTCGCTGCTCGATTTCTAAGCTGTGCCCTCGTGGCATGGCTTTTTTTATGAGGCGTCCACATTGACTTATATACCATAGGGGGTATAATGGAGATACTAAAACTTTTAAACAACGGAGGCGTGCCCATGCTTGATTTTTTGTTTGTCGCAGTGGTGATCGGATTGATTTATTTTTGGTGGACGAAGCGAAACAGCACGAAAACAGTATCGACGGACGAGTTGAAGCGAAAGATTGCGGAAGAGCGCAACATTCAACTGCTCGATGTGCGGGAGCCGCACGAATATAAAGGCGGACACATTAAACAAGCGAAAAACGTACCGCTCTCAGGGTTCGGTAACGCGGCAGCACAATACCCAAAAGATAAAGAACGTCCCGTTTACGTCATCTGTCAAAGCGGGATGCGGAGCCAGCGGGCAGCGGCGATGCTGAAGAGTGCGGGCTATACAGACGTCTACTCGGTCAAAGGCGGCATGAGCTTCTGGCGCGGCTGAGCAACAACCGGTTGAACGATTTCGTTCAGCCGTTTTTTTGTGGGCTGATGTTTCTACTTTTGATTTGGAAGCGAGTCTGCTACGGTAGGAGAATAGGAAAGAGAGAGGGGATACCGACATGGCAGTCATTTTATTCGATATCGATGGGACGCTCGTCGACACGACCGTTCCGATGACGAAAGCGATTCACGAGGCACTCGAACAGCTTCCGCATCTTGAAAAGCCGAGCGAGGACGCGGTCCGGTCTGGCTACGGTTTGGCTGGGGACGCCTTTTGGGAGCACGTCATCCCGGAGGCGACGCGCGAAGAGATCCGTCAAATCCGTAAACTTCGTCACGAGACGCTCGAGCAGGCGATGGCGGGGCAAAACGTCTTGTTTGACGGCATCTACGACATGCTTGAGACGCTTCGCGCGAACGGGCATACGTTGACGACGGCAAGCAACTGTGGCGTTCACTATATGAACTTGATCCTCGATACGCAAGGCATCCGTCAGTTCATGACGGCACCTGAATGTCTCGAATCGGTTGGTGGCGAGAAGAAGGCCGATATTTTGACGGCGCACCGCCTGCGCCACGGGGATGCACATTATGTCATGGTCGGTGACCGCAAGTCGGACGTCGAAGCGGGCCGGGCCCATGATTTCCCGGTCGTCTTGACCGGATTCGGCTTCGGGAACGAGGACGAGTGGGCGCTCGCCGATTATGTGATCGCGACGCCAAACGATTTGGTGACGTGGCTCGACAACTGAAAAAACGCCTGTTGAAAAAATTGAACTGAACCCTGAATGATAGACACTTGATAAAAAGTGCTCATTCAGGGTTTTTTGTGTGCGGTCGAATCGATATAATGAACCTATTCATTCAGACGGGGGAACGCATCCATGAGTAAAATCATCT
>NZ_SJUQ01000037.1:0-24597 GCF_004337045.1 Exiguobacterium sp. SH5S4 | reverse complement strand
GCTCGTCGGGCTGCTCGACGAGGAGCGACACGAAGAACTTGCCCGTCTTCGTCATCGACACGGTCGCCGACCGGATCTCGCCGTCGAAGATTCGGTGCTGTGTGAAGCGGATGAACCCGACCTTCGGCAGCCGGACCCGGTCCCCCTCGATGCGGATCGTGCCGTGCTGGTTGTTCGTCGTGTAGGACGCGCGCGCTTTCCGTCTCGACTTGAACACCGGGAAGCCGGCCGTCCCGGCGAAGAACTTCGCGAACGCCGCGTCGAGGTGAAGCTTCGCGTTCGCGAGCGCGAGGCTGTCCGCCTCGGCGAGGAACGGGAACAGGGGCTTGTACGAGGCGGGTGTCGGCAGTTTTCGCTTCGGGCCGGTCCCAGCCTTCGCCTCCTCGCGGATTTTGATGCGGTCCTCGAGCAGCTTGTTGTAGACGAAGCGGGCACAGCCGATCGTCCTGACGAGGAACTCGGCCTGTGCCGCGGTCGGGTGGAGCCGGTATTTGTAGCCCTTCAGCATGTCTCCCCCTCCTCTCGGCCGATGATCGTGATGAACGCCTTCCTCATCCGATACCCGCGACGGGGGAAGGGAAATCTGACGGAATCACGAACTTATGTTCGTCATATCTGTCACAGGGGTGGCCAAGAAGTTTATGTACGGGCGATTCATCTCCCACCTACGCTGGGCTTCGCCCCAGACGCTTAGAGGTGGGAGAATTCTCGCTTAATTATGTTAAAGGAAGTGGTATGATGTATCTCACAATCGGATTATCGCTAGTCGTCTGCTTGATCGCCCTCGTCTTCACGATCATGGTCGGTCTCGGAAAAGACAAATCAGACTATAGCCAAAAGAAAAGCTGGTCGCTGGTGTCTTGGACGTATATCGTCCTATTTCCGGTCTCATTCGTGGCGCTCGGACTGTTATACTATTTCATCGCTCGATGACTCGTTCATCGGGTTTTTTTGTGGTACGTTTTTGCTAATGGAAAAGAGGTGGCCCTTTGAGTCGATTCGAGAAATTATACCCCATATTCATACTTCTATCTGTTGTGACTGGTCTCGCGTTCGGGACGATCGAGACGCTGCGTCGAATCGCGGACGGTGCGATCGTACCGTTACTTATGGCGATGCTGTTCTTTACGTTCATTCAAATCCCGTTCGCCCAAATCCGGCATTCGTTTTCAAACCGCACGTTCACGATCACGAGTCTCGTCCTCAACTTCGTTTGGACGCCCGTTTTCGCGTTTGCACTCGCGAGCGTCTTCTTGTCCGACCACCCGGCGCTTTGGATCGGATTCATCATGCTCATGGTCACGCCATGCACCGATTGGTATATCGTCTTCACCGGTCTCGCGAAAGGCGACGTCGTCGCTTCGCTCAGCATCTTGCCACTCAACCTTGTACTTCAACTCGCGCTGTTACCGGTCTATCTTTATGTTTTGACAGGGACGTCGAGCGTGATCTCAGTTTCGGTGTTCCTACATAGTCTAGCCGTTTTAGCGATCCCGCTCGGCTCAGCGATTGGACTGAGGTACTTTCTCGCCAAGTCGAACCAGTTGCAGCGGCTCGAGAGCGTCAGCTTATGGCCGATCATCTTGTTAAGTCTAGCCGTCATGTCGATCTTTGCCTCACAAGGGCGGCTCTTGATCGAGCACGTCTCGATCCTCGGCCTGTTGCTTGTACCGTTGCTGTTATTTTTCATCGTCAATTTTGTCATAAGCCGCCGTGTCGGCAAGAAACTGTTGCGTGAAGACGCGGCTGTGACGAGTCTACAAATGACGACGCTCGCGCGGAATTCACCGATCGCGCTCGCCATCGCGACGACCGCATTCCCGAACGAGCCGCTCATTGCCCTCGTCTTGGTCATCGGGCCGTTAATCGAATTGCCGGTGCTCGTCGCCGCTTCCTTCGTGATCCGGCGACTCAATCGAGACGAACGTCGACTCGGTTAGCGCACGAGCGTCGGTTTGACCGCGAACGAGGCGGCGAGGATGCCGATGACCGGGAAAACGAGCGAATACCAAATGATCGACTCGTAGTTGCCGAACAAGTCGTAGGCGATCCCGAACGGCAACGGTCCGACCGCCGAGCCAAGTACCATGACCGACGTCGCCAGCCCGCTGATGCTACCGAGCGCGGCCCGACCGAAGTAGTACGGCCAAACATAGTTCAAAGCGATGCGCTCAAAGCCGTTGCTGATGCCCCAGATCACCCCGAACAGAATCGCGATTGAGAACGTCGACGTATATTGCAGGATAACCATGAAGATGATCTCGGTCACAAAAATACCGATCAATACATAATTGATTTTCACGACATCGATGAGCCGTCCCGCGATGAACGTCGCCGGGAAACCGAGAACCGCCATCAAGCTCAAGACGAGTGCGGCCGTCGCTGGTGGTAGGCTCTGCTCTTCAAAGATTGAGATCAAGTGGAACGTGATCGCCGTGTTGACGAGCGCCGGGATACCGATGCACGACAAAATCAGCCAAAATGCGCGTGTCTTGAGCGCTTCTTGGAACGTGAAATCGACATCGATATGAACCGGTGTCGTTGTCGATTTGTTGCTCGGATGAGGGTTCGTCCCTCCGTCCGGCAACAGTCCGATGTCTTCTGGGCGGTTGCGGACGAAACGATAAGCGAGCGGTGTGAACAAGACGAGCACGAGCAGTCCCCACACTTGCCACGTCGTTTGCCAACCGATCAAACCGACGAGCCAGACGTTGAGCGGCGGAAAGACGGCGGCACTTAAAAACCCACCGATTGCCATATAGCTGAGCGCCTGGCCACGCTTCGTGATGAACCATTGTGGGACGAGCGTGTTCGGGATGAGCGTCATCGACCCTTGCCCGAACAGGCGGAGCATCCAGATGCCGAAGAAGAGCATCGTCAAGTTCGTGACGTAACTGTTGAACAGACAAGCGACCGCCAGCAATATCGAGGCGATAACCATCATCGCCCGTTGCCCAAAGCGGTCGATCAATCGACCGACGAAAAATAAACAGGCGGCCGAGGCGAGCGTCGCGGCCGAATAAACGCTCGATACTTCAGAGCGCGACCAGCCAAAATCGGTTATGTATTGGTCGATAAAAACTGAGATAAAGTACGTCTGACCGGGACCTGAGAAAAATACACCGAGGCCCGCGATCATGACCATATACCATCCGTAGTAGGATGGTTTTCGAAGACCTTTCATGTTTTCTGCCCCTTTCGTTATGTAAAATAAAGCGTTCAATCCTCATCTTACAAGAATTGAACGTTTTTTTCTGCGTTTTATTTTTTTCTTTCCGCTCGCTTGGCAAACCGGACATTCCTTAACGAACGGAAATCCTTTTATGATGGGAACGGTCCCGACCCCATCGCACTCGGGACAAATGATTTTCACACTCATCTCATCACCTCCTGCTTGGCCTCATCAACACGTTCACATCATTTAATAGCGACGGCAATTCCAATCGGATAATGTACCGCTTCTCGTTTCGGTTCGATCAGCACGCCACGTTGGTAATAAAAATCTGTCGAACTGAATGACGTGAAAAGCGCCTTAAACTCTTGATCGGTAAATTGATGAACGTGGAACGGTTCGTTCGTCGGTTTACCGATGCCTTGACCGAACGGCGTCGACAAGACGAGCATGCCACCCGGCTTTAACAATTCTGAAACGTTCGCCATGAACCCTGCAAAGTCTTCAACGTGTTCGATTGTCTCAAAACTGACGATACAGTCGAACGTGCCGAGTTGATCTGGTAGCGTCCGGTCGAGCACGTCTCCGACGATATACTTCACTTTCGGGTGAAAATAACGACCTTGCGCATATCGAATCGCATCTTCTGAAATATCGAGCGCGACGACCTCAGCGACCGATTTTTTTTGTATCTTTGCAATCAATTGACTACCAAACCCGCTCCCGCTCGCAAAATCGAGCACACGTCCTTCGAGAAACAACGCGGCGAACTGATAGCGGGCGATATGTTCGAGCAACATGCCGTTCATCGGGTTCATTTGATCTGGGATGACCCGTTCTCCCGTATAATCTAATGTCATAAGCTCCTCCTTTTTTTTACACAGCAAAAGCGCCACGAAAGTTTCGTGGCGCTGTCTGTTAACGAACGATGATCACAGGTGACAACGATCGTTTAGCAAGCTTGTGGCTGACACTGCCCAATACGAACTCTTGGAACGTATTGAGACCGCGCGAGCCGACGACCACGAATTCAAACGGTTCATGGTTGGCGTAGTTGACGAGTTCAACGTCAGGTTCGCCGCGGAGTTCGATATACTCGTACGAAACGCCCGCTTCGGTGATCGCATCGAAAAACACTTGAAGACGTTGTTTCCGTCTCACTTCAAGATCGATTTTACCCGTCGATTGAAGGGCGCTTTCTTTTGATTCTTTCGGTGAAACGACATGGACGACATCGATTGAAGATGATGTCACTTTGGCGAGTTCGACCGCTTTTTGGGTGGCACGCATCGAATGGTCTGAACCATCAATCGCTAGAAAGATTTTACTCATTGTAAGTTCCCCCTTTTAGTGGCCGACGTTCGCATCTTGTTGACGAAGATGGAGCGCCAGCGTGTTCAACAGCTTCTCTGAATCTTTGTTCAAGTTTAACAGTTCTGGTTCGATTCCGACCGTCCGATATTTGAAGACGACTTTATCGATGGCCCCGATGGCCGAATCGTCCCAAAGATGGGTGTTGGCGAAGTCGATACTGACTTGTTTCACATCTGCTTCGACATCCTCTTCGACATCGAACTGGTTGACAAAGTCAGACGTAGACGCGAAGAATAATTGTCCGTTCACTTCATAGTGAGCACGGTGTCCGTCTTGGTGGCGCTTCAGCTCGACACGCGAAATTTTCGCAGCGAAGATGACGGCGGCCGTCACGATTCCGACAATGACACCGATCGACAAGTCGTGCGTGAGCACGGTCGCGAGTACCGTCGTGACCATGACGAGCGAATCGGTCTTTTGACCTGTCTTGAGCGTTTTGAGTGAGCCCCAGTCGAACGTCGCATAGGCGACGAAGAACATGACACCGACGAGCGCCCCGACTGGAATCAGCATTAAAATGTTACTCATCGTCATGATCATGATGAGGAGCGCAAGTCCTGCCGAGAACGTCGACAAGCGACCCCGTGCTCCAGACGAGACGTTGATGACCGATTGTCCGATCATCGCACATCCTGGCATCGCACCGAAGAAACCAGCGATGATGTTGGCGATCCCTTGACCTTTTGATTCACGGTTCTTATTCGAATCTGTACCCGTCATGTCATCGACGATTTGAGCCGTCAATAGCGACTCAATCAAACCGACAAAGGCGAGCGAGAACGAATAAGGCAAGATGATCATAAGTGTCTCGAGTGTGAGCGGGAGGTCCGGCAAGAGGAACATCGGCAGCGTTGCCGTGATCGTCCCCATATCTCCAATCGTTTTCGTCTCAAGTCCCATAAAGAACACGAGCAACGTCATCGCCACGATGGCGACAAGCGGCGCCGGGATTGCTGACGTGATGCGCGGAAACAGAAGGATGATCGCAAGCGATGCTGCAACGATAGCCCACATGATCCACGTCTCGCCTCCAAATTGCGGAAGCTGGGCTTGGAAAATCAAAATGGCAAGGGCGTTAACGAAGCCGACCATAACCGCACGCGGGATGAACTTCATTAAACGAGCTATACCAAGAAAACCAAGCACGATCTGGATAATACCAGCTAGTATCCCTGCAGCGAGCAAGTACTGAAGTCCATAATCTTTTACGAGATCGACGACAAGGAGTACCATCGCGCCCGTCGCGGCCGAAATCATCGCGGGGCGTCCTCCTGTAATCGAAATGACCATCGCGATGATAAAGGACGCATATAGTCCTACCATCGGATTTAATCCAGCGATCAGTGAGAAGGCGATTGCCTCCGGAATGAGTGCAAGGGCCACGACGATCCCTGCCATTACTTCGACTCGAACGTTTCCGAGCCATTCTTGTTTTACCGTATTCAATTTTTCCAAATGAACACACCTCTCTATAAAAATTTTTAAATTGATTTCTGACTCTCACAGAAATCAACTTAATTAAATTATAGAAGCCGTATTCACAGTTCGTTCATAACTTCACAACAACTCAGATATTACCCGAGAATGAGCACGATGGCAACCGATGAGCCTCAACTTTTTCCGAGCTATCTGCGAGCGGATTCGTTCATTTTTATAAGGATATAACGACACACCTCGTTCTCTCTCTTCACGTCCCCTCGCTGCTCCGACTTCGTATCCCCCTTTACACCAGCCATGTAATCGCTTACCTCACCTACCCTAATTTTCACCATAGTCGATCTGATTTCGCCGCCGATTTATTTTTCAGACAACAAAAAAGAGAGAAAAGATTTTTAAAATCTTTTCTCTCGAGTGTTTAGTTATTTTCTTTAAAGCGAAGCAAGTCCGAATAGATGATCTTATCGTTCATCTCAAGTACTTTGTTCGCCTCGTCTTCAAGTGGCGTACATACTTTCGCGTCATCGACGACTTCTCCTGTCTCGGCGTCATAACACGTTGACTGGGTGAACAAATAGTCGCTTGTCACGATCGTACCGTCACGGAAGATGGCGCGATCGTTGCGTTCTGGCGCGAACAAGTCGTTACCGAATCCGATTTGATCAGACGTATCGAACCCGAGCAAGTGTTGAATCGTCGGGTTCAAGTCGACGTGGCTCCCAATCGTCTCATGGACTTCACCTTGACCTTGACCAGGCAAATGAATCGCGAGCGGGACAGACTGGAGTTTTGCCACGTCATATGGCGTCAACTCATCTTTTCCGAGCAAGTCGGCCATGGCAGCGTTATGGTTCGTCGAGATGCCGTTATGGTCACCGTAAACGACGAAGATCGTATCGTCCCATGTCCCGTTCTTTTTCAACTCATCAATGAACAAACCGAGGGCGTAGTCTTGATACGCGAGCGCTTGCGGGAAGTTATTGAGCGTCGTCGAGTTCGTCTCGAATTTCGGGACGAGTTCATGGTCCGCACTCGGCATCGTGAACGGGAAATGGTTCGTCAGCGTGATGAACTTCGCGAAGTAAGGTTCCGGCAGTTCTTCAAGCATCGGTACCGACTGTAAGAAGAACTCATCGTCGAGGAGACCCCATTCCGTCATGTTGGCCGGGTCGCCTAAATCGTAGCTCTTCTCATCAAAGAACTCATCGACTCCGATGTTTTGATACATCTGGTCACGGTTCCAGAACGATTTGTTGTTGGCGTGGAACACCGCCGAATAGTAGTTGTCTTCTTTGATGACACCAGGAAGCGCATCATATTCGTTGTCGGCGTTCGTGAAGTAGACGCCGCCACGCGACAATCCGTACAGCGAGTTGTCGAGCGCGAACTCAGAGTCCGACGTCTTCCCTTGACCGGTCGTATGGTAATAGTTCGGCCAGAAGTGAGACTCGTCGATCAACTTGTTCAAGTTCGGCGTGATGTACTCGCCGTTCGAAGCTTTCATATTGTGCGTAAAGCTCTGTGTCGATTCGAGCGAGATGGCGATGACGTTCTTGCCTTTATACTTCCCGAACATGTCCGGGTCCGGCGCCGCATAGTTCTGACGCGTGTAGTTCTCGACTTCATCGAGCTCAGAACCGTCCGCGAGCGCTTTTTGCGCCGATGTCTTCGTTTGAAGCATCGCGTCATAGACGTGGAAGTTGAACGTGCCTAAGTTTTTAACAAGCAGTTCACGGTCGAACGAACGCGTCAACAGTTCTGGGCGCTCCGTCTCTGCGAGGACAAGGTTAAAGCCGAACACGGCGGCAGCCGCACCGAACGTGAGCAACACGCGGCGTTGTGACGCTTTGCCTGTCTCTTTTATTTTCCAGAGCAAGAACGGAAGCACGACGAGATCTCCTAACAGAAGCAAGTCTTTCCATTCAAGCAACGACAGGAATGACGATGATAACGTCTCTAGGTTCGACGATTGGAACAATAACGGCACAGTCAAGAAGTCAGTGAACTCACGGTAGTAGGTTGTATCCGCAAACAAGATGAGCGAGGATACCGTGTAAAGACCGTATAGCGCCCACTTCCGTTTATTGCCTCCGAAGAAGAAACTAAAGGCAAACAAGAACAACGTGAAACTTAACGGGTTGATGAACAGAATGAACGCTTGGACCGCGTTCTCAGGTGGCATGTTAAAGAAGAACTGATACGCAATCAGTGACTTCGTCCATAACAGGATCGTAAATATCCAAAACAGGCGATGCGTCCGGAACGAGTCGCTTGCCGCGTGACGGAACCGCTCTAATTTCCCGTTCGATTGATTCGTGTGATTCATTCAAACACTCCTTAGGTCATTTTCATATGGTAAGTTAGTGCGTCGACTAACAAACGTACAGACGTATAAAGAGTATTTTAACGTTCTTTTGAACTTAATTCAACTTTTTGACGTTTACAATGCTACATAAACTTAACAATTTCATTGCAATCTTCATCTAAAAAAGGCTATCGAGTGAACTCGATAGCCTTTGAAACACGATTCATTTAGCCGATGATGTCCATCCAGATCTTGACCGTACTCGCTAAAATGAGCAACGCCAAAATCATCTGGAGCGACTTCGTCTTCATGTTTTTCCCGATGTTCGCCCCGATCGGTGCCGCAATCAAACTCGCGATAATCATGACGAAAGCCGGTTCCCAAACGATTTGGTCGGTGATGATCTTACCGGCTGTCGACCCGATCGATGAGATGAACGTGATCGCAAGCGAACTCGCGATCGCCATCTTCGTCGGGATACGGAGCACGACGAGCATGATTGGCATCAAGATGAACGCTCCGGCCGCCCCGACGATCCCGGCTGCGATCCCGACGATAAACGCCGAACTGGCCGCAATCAGTTTATTGAACGTGACTTGGTCGAGCGGCAAATCTTCGACGTTCGCTTTCGGCAAGAACATCATGATCGTCGCAATCGTCGCGAGGACCGCATAGACGACGTTGATCAAGTTCTCCGACAACAGCGTCGAGCCGTAGCCCCCGATGAAACTTCCGATCAAGACGGCGACACCCATATACAGGATGAGTTGTTTATTCAAATAGCCGCCTTTACGATATGCGTAAATCCCACCGATCGTCGCGAAGAACACTTGAATCGCGCTGATCCCAGATACTTCGTGCGCGCTGAACGCCGCGAAGCCAAGAAGCGGCGGAATGTACAACAACATCGGATATTTGATGATTGACCCGCCGATCCCGACCATCCCTGAGATGAATGATCCGATAAAGCCAATCAAAAAGATTGTGATGATAAACTCTAACTCCATACTAGCTCCTCCAGTTTCCTACCCTATTAGATAAGTAAGTTTTATCTCTGTTCCCAAGCGATCATACCACCTGAGACGTCATAAATTTCCGTATAACCTCGATCCTGCAACAACTCGGCCGCCTGGGCGCTTCGATTGCCACTGCGGCAAATGATATAGATCGGTTCATCTTTCGCATAAGGTAATTCGGTTTCATTTAATGAAGAAAGTGGTGCGTTCACCGCTCCTTCGATATGCCCCCCCTCGTATTCATCTAGTTCACGGACGTCCAACAAGGTTATTTCTTCGTTTTCCAATCTGTTTTGTAGTGTTTCGACGTCGATTTGGGTGATTCTATCCTCTTTCGAAGTGAAAACCACGATTCCGACAGTCACAATCACTAAAACCGATAAGATGATCGTTAATTTACGCAATTTTTGACCTCCAATTCTTTTCCTTGCATTGAGTATACCTTAGGGGGTATATTAAAAACAACGAAAGTTACTCACTTTAAACATAACTTGATTAGAAAAGGGGATTAATACCACATGAAGACGATTACGACGACTGAATTAGAAACATTGCTAAGCACGGATGAAACGCTCAACTTGATCGACGTACGTGAAACGGACGAATTTGCAGGCGGACATATCAAACAAGCGAAAAACGTACCGTTGTCTGAGTTCAGTGCGAAAGTCGATGAGCTCGACCGCACGAAACCGATTCATGTCATCTGTGCGGCAGGCGGACGCAGCATGAACGCGTCAGCTTACCTCGACTCACTCGGCTTTGACGTCATCAACGTCGACGGCGGCATGATGAGCTGGACAGGCGAAACGGTTTAATCACTTCTTAATATAAAGCAGCACAACAACTAACGTTTACAGTCAACTATTCTAGGGGGTATATCATATGTTATTACGTTATTTCTATGATCAAAAATTAGCACAGGCATCTTACATGGTCGGTTGCCAAATGACCGGCGAAGCGGTCGTCATCGACCCGGCTCGCAACATCACACCGTACTTGCAAGAAGCTGAAAAAGAAGGCATGACGATCGTCGCGACGGCTGAGACACACATCCACGCCGACTTCGTCTCAGGTTCGCTCGAACTTGCGAAACGCACTGGCTCGACAGCCTACTTGTCAGATGAAGGTGACGCGTCATGGAAATATGCGTTCGCGAAAGACATCGACTCGAAACTCGTCAAAGACGGCGACACGTTCAAAGTCGGTAACGTCACGCTCGAAGTCATGCACACACCAGGCCACACACCGGAACACATCTCGTTCTTGCTCTATGACCGCAACCAAACGCAACCGATGGGTATTTTCACAGGCGACTTCGTCTTCGTCGGCGATATCGGACGCCCTGACCTGCTCGAAGAAGCGGCCGGCGTGAAAGGAACGACGGCCATCGGTGCCGAGCAAATGTTCCACTCGCTTAACAAGTTCAAGGCTCTCCCTGACTTCGTTCAAGTCTGGCCTGGTCACGGTGCCGGCAGCGCTTGCGGGAAAGCGCTCGGCGCGATCCCAACGTCAACGGTCGGTTATGAGAAAGCGACGAACTGGGCGCTCCAAATGACGGACAAAGACGCATTCATCAAAGAGTTGACGACGGACCAACCAGAACCGCCGAACTACTTCGCGATGATGAAAAAAGTGAACAAAGAAGGCATCCAAGTGACGAACGAGATCGCTCGTCCAGAAGTCGTCGGCACGGACCGTCTCGACACACTCGTCGAAGCGACGCAAGTCGTCGACACACGTAGAGGCGAAGACTTCGCGCAAGGTCACGTCCCTGGGACGATCAACATCCCTTACAACACGAAATTCGTCTCATGGGCCGGCTGGCTCGTTAACTTCGACAAAGACATCACGCTCATCGCGAGCGCGGAAGACGTCGAAGAAGTGCAGACAGACCTTCAATCGATCGGTCTTGACCGTCTCCGCTTCATCGTCCCTGTCGAAGAGCTCGGTCAAGAACTATTGACAGAAACGTACACGGACGTGACGGCTGAACAAGCGATCGAATCAGCTGAGAAGAACGACGTGTTCGTCCTTGACGTCCGCAACGCGACAGAATGGAACGCGAGTCACTATGAGAAAGCAGAGCGCATCTTGCTCGGTAAACTCATGCGTGACCACGACGGTCTACCGACAGACAAGACGATCGCCGTCCACTGTGCGTCAGGCGTCCGTTCACGTATGGCCGCGAGCGTCCTTCAATCGCTCGGCTACAAGGATATTCAAAACATCCTCGGTGGCTATGCTGCGATGAAGACCGTCCTCAACGCAGAACAAATCGGCTAATGCTATACTAAAAACAAAGAAAGCGCCCACTCGTTTGGGCGCTTTTTCTCTAGGAGGGATATCGTGATTGCAATCGGTCCACTGAACGTCCGACTCGACCTTCTCGTCTTCATGGTCAGTCTGCTCGGTCTCTACATCGGCTTCAAAAAAATCGGGTTAACGGAAAAAGACCGCGACGCCGTCCTCGGGACGTGGTTCGCCGGGTTTCTCGCCTGGAAACTGAGCGCCATCATCATCGGCCTCGCCTCGACCGGTAGTTTGGCGCTATCGCTGTACGCGACGGGCGGTATCTGGTCGATCCTGATCGCCACTGCAACAATCGGATTTTTCGTCTTCCGGCTTGCTCCCGGGCTTCGGGGCTATTGGCTATTTTCAGCCCTACTTTTATGGTTCGGTGTGACGATCGTCGTGCCGAAGTACGGAACGCTCCCGTTTATCGCGACCGCTCAACCGCTCCATCTGTACACTGCCCTGCTCATCGCAGGCTTAATCGTTGTGACGTGGCGCTGGATGCGCTCGCCATCGGTCGGTGCCTTGCTATGGACGACGGTCGGTGCGTTTGCTATCTGGCTCGTGAGCACGTATGCGACGACAACGGTGAATCTACTGTGGCTCATCCCGTTCGCAGCTTTAGTCGGACTCGCCGGGTACGTCGCCAAACCGTCACGCCGCATCGTCCAATCAGGTCTCGGTGTCCTCGTCACGCTCGCGATCATCAACGCGAGCTTACCGGACGAGACACCAACGCTCGTTGCCGACTCGTCTCAAGCGGCCGGACTGAACATCGGTCAAGTTCCGCCTAATTTTGAATTGAAACGAACGGACGGGACGACGCTTAACTTAGAAGACTTACGCGGAGAGCGTGTCGTCGTCAACTTTTGGGCGTCTTGGTGTCCGCCGTGCCGGGCCGAGATGCCAGACATGGCCAAGTTTGCCCGCGAGCAAGATGATGTGACGATCGTTGCCGTCAACACGACGACGAGTGAACGTGACGTCGACGAGGCGCGGTCGTTCGTCGCGCCTTATGAAGACGCGTTCCAAGTCGTCTACGATGAGGACGGTGCCGTCGGGAACGCCTACCGGATCCAAGCGATGCCGACGACGTATGTGCTCGATGAAAATGGTGTCATCGTCGCCAAACAGTTCGGTGCGATCGATAAAGCGTGGCTCGATACCAAAACCAACTAAAAACCGCCAGTTGAACTGAACCAAAAAAGTTGGACATGAAAATCCAACTTTTAATGGGGTAGTTCAAGCCGGCGGTTTTTTCATTGCTTCAAATAGCCTTGCGTCTTCAAGAAGTCTTTCACATCGAGCCGGGTCGGCTTCGACAACATCCTTCCCATCTGGCCCGTCCATGTATCGCTGCGTTGGTTCGATCCACGTGCCGCATAGTAGTCGTGAATCGTCTGGTCGTAAGCTGTGAGCTCTTGCTTCAGTTGAATCGGATCAGCGTCGTACGTGTTCTCATGATAGATATGCTCGAGCGGAAGCCGCGGTTTTTGATCCTCGACGTGCGCCGGGACACCGACCGCGAGCCCGAACAGCGGCAACACCCGCTCCGGCAAACCGAGCAACTCTTTGACAGCCGACATATCGTTGCGGATCCCGCCTATGTAACAAATGCCTAACCCCATCGATTCGGCAGCGACGACGGCGTTCTGTGACGCGAGCGTGGCGTCGATGACGGCGACGAGCAGTTTCTCATCGGTCTCGAGCGTCGGATTGACGGCGGCTTCTTGCAGTTGCCCGATCAGTTCGTGCCGGTAAAGGTCAGCACAAAAAACGAAGAAATGACCGTTGTCGACGACGTACTGCTGATTGCCGGCGATCTCGGCGAGGCGTACCTTCTTCTCTGGGTCGGTCACGCCGATAATCGAATACGCCTGGATGAAGCTCGACGTCGAGGCGCGTTGGGCACTCTCGACGATGAGACGGATCTGTTCGTCGGTCAGCGTCTCGTCCGTGAACGAGCGGACGGAGCGGTGGTTCAGTAATGTCTCGATGATTTGATTCATGCAGCTTCCCCCTTTTTTCTTATCTTGGCACAGAGCGAAGGTTTCCGACAATGATAGAGACCTCACTCCACTTTAAAGATGGCCCATGGCAACCACAAGACAGGCTCAGTCCCAACGTCTTCTTGATTACTGTATGTACAATAGCGTTCCGCTTCTTCAAGCGTCGGGATGAAGCCGCGCTCGTTCAACTGAAACGGGAATCGTTCGGCGAAATCTCGCTCTAACCCATTACATAGATAGGAATGAAACGTGCCTTTCTCATACCCGAGCACTTCGTAACCGAGAAATCGTCCGAGCGGCTCATTGCGTTCGTGTCGCAAAATGAAACGTTCAACGCCGTATCGCTCGGGGCTGTCTCCTTCTTCCCCCTCTGCTAAAAAGTCAGAAACATAAGACTCAGGCAGACCGAGCTCAATGATGTCGCGTTCGATGTGAGAGAAGAAACGGTCCCTAAATTTCTTTGCGAGTTCAATCGTCTGAAACGTTTGAGGGTATCCGAGTTCCCCACTCTCCTGATGCAAATCTACCCATTCCATGAGTATGAGGTACTCTTTTTCGGTAAGTTGCAATTGTTCTCGATACGTATCTTTACTATGTTTTGACGTCCCCCAAAGCACATCAAGCGTTGGATGTTGCTCACAAATGCATACACTTGCAGATTGCACCAACTTCGGAATCAGTCGTTCGTCCATATACGCTGCTCGATTTGTTCGTTCGATTAGCAAATACCCAGCACTTCGCACATTCATTTCATCACCCCCACTCCCTAGTATACGCAAAAAAGCAGAGCGGCGTTTTGCCGACTCTGCTTCCTAACGTTTACTCCGTTACTTGACTCAAGAATGGTGTGATATCGACGTTCAATTCTTTCGACAGGCGTTCCCCGAGGTCGCGGTCGGCACGGTAGAAGTTACAGATCAAGAGAAGGACCGTCTTCTCATGACGGACTTCTTTAATGTGGGCGACCAAGTTACGCACGAGACCGTCTTTCTCGTCTTGCGAGTAGCGGCGGTACACCTCGCCCGCTTGCCCGAAGTCGTTCGTCTTCTCGATTTTCTGACGACCCGTTACTCCTGTGATCGGTTGCTCGGTTTCGATATAAGCCGCATCCGGTTTCGGTGTGTCCTCGTAACGGTTCGGCTCGTAGTTGACCGGACTCGTCTGTTGTTTGAACGGCATCGCGCCATCACGCTGGTTGTTCGACACTTGTGCGAACGGGCAGTTGATCGGGAGTTGGAGATAGTTCGCCCCGATGCGGTAACGTTGCGTATCCGAGTATGAGAACAAACGGCCTTGCAGCATCTTGTCTTCCGACGGTTGAATCCCAGGGACGAGCACGCCCGGGTTGAACCCGACCGATTCCGTCTCGGCGAAGAAGTTGTCGACGTTCTTATTGAGCGTCATCGTGCCGACGAGTTGATACGGGATGACGTCTTCGAACCAGTCTTTCGTCGCATCGAGCGGGTCGAAGTCGAAGTTGTCCATATCGGCCGGATCGAGGATTTGGACGTAAAGGTCCCACTCCGGGAAGTCGCCTTCTTCGATCGCGTTGAACAAGTCGCGCGTCGCATGGTTGAAGTCTTCCGCTTGCACTTTCGCTGCTTCGTCCATCGACAAGTTTTTAATGCCTTGCTTCGGAACCCAACGGAGCTTTATGTACACCGTGTTCCCAAATTCGTTTACCCATTTGAACGAATGGACCGATGAACCGCGCATGTGACGGTACGACGCCGGGATGCCTTCATCACTGAACAAGTGCACGAGCATGCTCGTCGATTCCGGTGTGAGCGACATGAAGTCGAAAAAACGGTCCGGGTCTTGAAGGTTCGTCCGTGGGTCCGGTTTGAGCGAGTGGATCACGTCTGGGAACTTGATCGCATCACGGATGAAGAAGACCGGCAAGTTGTTTCCGACGAAGTCATAGTTGCCTTCTTCGGTGTAGAACTTGACTGAGAATCCACGCGGGTCACGAAGCGTCTCCGGTGAACCGAGACCGTGGATGACCGTCGAGAAGCGGGCAAAAATTGGTGTTTCTTGGCCAACTTCTTGCAAGAACTTGGCTTTCGTATATCGTTTCATGCTATTTTTAACTTTGAAGACACCGTGTGCTCCGGCACCACGGGCATGAACGACCCGCTCCGGCACGCGCTCACGGTCAAAGTGGGCGAGTTTCTCAATTAGCTGATAATCTTCGAGAAGCGTTGGGCCGCGGCGGCCGGCTGTGATGGAGTTGGCGTTGTCCCCGATTGGAACGCCTTGGTTAGTAGTTAGATGACGATGTTGATCCATATTGTTGCCTCCTCTTAATAATCATTATTACTAAATTAATAATATTAAAAGATAATAATTATTACAAATAAAACGCTCGAGACGTCTCGAACGTTTTGTAAGCGCTATTATTTTCAGGTGGTTCCATTTTTCTTTTTAATCTGCTCTTTCCGATGGATTTCTGTCACCAATAAGGCAGCGATGATCCCACCGAGCGATCCGGCAATTATATCAACCATCGTGTCATCGTTCCCGTTCCCTTGCATCGTCGTCTGCAACACAATGTCTGACGTGAACTCATACATCTCCCATAACGCCGCGCCCGCCATCGAGAAGACGACGATGTAAACGAAGAGGAAGCGCTTCGGCATCTCGAGCCGTGTGTCTTCATCGAGACGACTAAAGAAGTCAAAACCAAGAAACGCCAAAAATACCCCGCTCAACACGTGCAAAAATGTGTCCCACCATCCGTTGCTGTATAATCCGACGATCGAACCCAAATATTGCGAGGCGAACAGGAAAATAATATAGGCGATTTTCATCTTGGCATCGAACTCGGTTTTAAACGCCTTCTCCAACATGAACGGAATCAGTCCCGAGACGATGCCCGCCCCGGCGACACTCGCGTTAAACCACGCTCCTTGAATGATGGACGTGATGAGAATAATCCCCATGAACAAGACGAATCCGAATTCTAACAGTCGTCCTCGTGTCAGCTTCATGATACGTGCCTTCTTTCCGTAAAATGTCTCTACGGACTTATTCCCATTTCCGTGTCTAATCGAACAACTGTGTACATATTTCCATATGACAAAGACCCCATCGCTTCACGCGATAGGGTCTCGTTTATTTCTGGGCGACGAAGAAAATTCGTTCGGCGTTTTGGCCCGGAGCTTGATCCGAGAAGTCGGCCGTGACCGATTTCACGTGGAAGCCGGCACCGATGAGCCATTGCATATACTGCCCTGGCTCATACGTCCGCTGTTCGTGCGTCTCTTCGACGCGTTCATACGTGCCATCCTCGAGCGCGACGAAAAACGTCAAATCGTGGATGACCGAGAGCGGCTTCTCGCCCGGGTCAGCGAACCAGATGTAAGAACAGTCTTCCCCGTTCGACGCGTACGTCTTCTGGTTGAAGAGCGTCTCCATCTTGTTCGGTGAATGGACGTCAAAGATGAACGTCCCGCCCGGCTTCAGCTGCTCATATACCGCCTCGAACGTGTCGACGACGTCGGCCTCGTCTGCAAGGTAGCAAAGCGAGTCACAAAGGATCGTCACGGCATCGACCGGAGCCGGCAGTTCGAGCTCACGCATGTCTTGTTGCCAGAGCGGTAGCGTGACGCCCGCTTCAAGCGCTTTCTCTTGGGCGACTTCGAGCATTGACTCGGATAAGTCGAGACCGATCGTGTCGTAATGCTCGGCCAGCCGGATCGTCGCTGAGCCCGTCCCGCATCCGACGTCGGCAAGCGATGCACCGTCCGCGACGTGGCGCCGCACGAACGCGACCCAATCCGCGTACGGGGCATCTTTCATCAACTCATCGTATACGTAGGCGAACCCTTCGTACGTCATTAGCCGACTTCCACGTCGACGTGCGGCGCGTCAGCCCATAATTTTTCAAGGTTGTAGTAGTCACGGTCGTCACGGTGGAAGATGTGGACGACGACGTTTTCAAGGTCAGCGAGCACCCAACGTGCCGAGTCCATGCCTTCGAATTTTTTAAGCGGCAAATCGTTCTCGCCCGCCACGTCTTTGATTTCACGTGCGATCGCTTCGACTTGCTTCTCAGAGTTACCGTGGCAGATGACGAAATAATCGGCGATCGGTGAGATACCTTCCATGTCGAGGACGACGATGTCTTCCCCACGTTTATCGTCAACAGCTTTTACAATCAATTCAAGTTCTTCTTTTACAGTCATATAGACCCTCCTAAGGTGTGTTCAAATAATAGTTATATGTCGTAATCGTCTGCGGGAAAATCCGCACCGACTTCTTCAATAAATAGTTAATCGTATGGCGCAGTGTCGCGACGACGGCCGCTTCAAGTGAAACGTCTGCCAAATCGCGCAACACGTCGACACCGGGATACCGACGATTCGGTTCAATCGCATCCGCGACAAATAAAATTTGATCGAGGCGCGACATACCGGGTTCGCCGGTCGTGTGGTTTTTGATGGCCGATATGACTTCAGCGTCGAGGTCGTAGGCACGGTCTAACAAGACCGCTCCGACCGGCGCATGAAGCAGTTCGTCATCAAACTCGAGCAACAACGGGTCGAGATGCTCGTCTAAGACGATTTGACGCATCTCGTCACGGTCATGGTACTTCGCATAATCGTGCAACATTGCCGCGAGCCGGGCCTGGTCTATGTCCTCTCCGTACGTTCGGGCGAGACGTTCTGCCGTCTCGACGACACCGAGCGTATGGATGTACCGTTTCTCAGGCAACGTTCGTTCAATCAATGCCTGTGCCTGTTCATACGTCATACAAATCGTGCTCCTTGATATAAGTTTCGACTTCACATGGGACGAGATACGTGATCGACTTGTTCCGCTTCGCACGTTCCCGAATGTCGGTCGACGAAATCTCAAGCTGCGGCATGTCGATCGTACGGACGTCAGCTCGGCTCGGGATCCGGTAGCGGCTCCCGGGCCGTGCGACCGCACCGAACGTCACGAGCGTAGTCAGCGTCTCATAATCGTGCCACTTCTCGAGCGCATCGAGTGAATCGGCCCCGATCAGGAAGAAGAACGTGTCAGCCGGATACTGCTCCCGCAACCGTTTCATCGTCTCGACCGTGTAGGACGGTTCAGCTCGTTCGAACTCGATCAAGTTGAGCTTGAAATCCGGGTGACCGGAGATGGCCCGTCGCGTCATCTCGATCCGGTCGTCCGCCCGGCTGAACCCGGCCTTATGGGGCGGGATCGCTGCCGGTAAGAACCAGACCTCGTCGAGCTCGAGTTGTTCTCTCGCCTGCTCGGCGATCAACAGATGACCGAGATGCGGCGGGTCGAACGTCCCTCCCATCAGCCCGATGCGACTCATGGAAGCTTGATTTGGCGATTCTCTTTCTCTTTCGCCTGTTTGTACAAGACGATGACTTTTCCAATGACTTGAACGACTTCTGCCTTCGTTCCTTCAGCCAACTCTCCAGCCACGTCTTTCGGCGTGTCGAGACAGTTTTGAAGAACTTGGACTTTTAACAGTTCACGCTTTTCGAGCGCATCGCCGATGTCTTTGCACATCGCTTCACTGACGCCGTTTTTTCCGACTTGGTAGATGGCCGAGAGGTTGTGTGCCTCGGCGCGTAAAAATCGCTTCTGTTTACCTGATAACATTATTTTTATTCCTCCAATAAGCTTTCAATTAACTTCATTCCGACAATTTGATCCGGTTTCACACCTGTCCAGCGTTCGAACGCCAACGCTCCCTGCCCGACGAACATGGCAGTCCCGTTCACGGTTTTACCGCCTCGGATTGTGGCGTCGCTTAAAAACGGTGTGACGAGTGGACGATATATGATATCACAAATGACGGTGTTTTGTCGTAATCCATTTAACGGAAGCGGTGATTGTACCCCATCCATGCCGACCGATGTCGTTTGGATGATGACGTCGTAGCGGGCGACGTCGACATCACCGAGCGGTTGTGACTCGATGCCGAACGTCTTCGCGAGACGCTCGGCCCGGTCGATCGTCCGGTTCGTGACCGTGACGTTTCGGGTCGGCAACGCGCTGATGATCCCGCGGGCCGCTCCACCCGCCCCGATGACGAGCACACGACCAGACCAGTCGGTGTACGGGTCGAGTGCGGTCACAAGACCGACGCCGTCCGTGTTCGCGCCGATCAAACGTCCGTCCCGCTTATAGACGGTGTTGACGGCACCGGCCGACTTGGCTGAGTCCTCCAAGTCGTCTAACAACGGGATGACCGCTTCCTTGTACGGGATCGTGACGTTGAACCCGTCATAGTCCCCGTCCCGCATCGCCTGAAACAACGGGGCGAGCTCGTCCGCTGTGACGTCGAGCGCGTCATACCGCCCGAAAAGCCCAGACGCTCTCAGCCACTGCTCGTGCAGGGAGGGAGAGAGCGAATGAGCGATTGGGTGACCGATGACGGCCAGTCTCATACGAGCGCCTCGCGTAATGTGACGACGACTCCTTTTGGTGCCCAAGCGGCAATCCGTCCACCTTTTCCGTGGATGGCGACCCAACCGAGTCCGCTAAAGACGATATCCGTCTTGACGCCGTCACGGAGACTAAATTCATGACGCACGAGCGGCGGCAACAATTGCAACGTCTTCTCGTTCGGCGGGTTAAGCATTTTGCCGATATGGTTTTCATAAAGCTCATCTGCTTTGTCGAGCTTCGTCCGGTGTGTCTTCAACTCGTTCGACATGTAGACGACGAATGAACGTTTATTGCCTTCCAGGTAATCGAGACGAGCCAGACCACCAAAGAAGAGTGTTTGCTGCGGGTTCAATTGGAACACGTGCGGCTTGATCTCTTTTTTAGGTGTGATCGTCTTCAAATCGCGCGCGTCGACGTAATGCGCCATTTGATGGCGGTTGATGATCCCTGGCGTATCGTACAGGTTCGCATCATCATCGAGCGGGACGTCGATCAAGTCGAGCGTCGTTCCCGGGAAATGACTGACGGTGATGATCGCTTCATCTTCAGCACCGAAGCGCTTGATGATTTGGTTGATGAGTGTCGATTTCCCGACATTCGTACAACCGACGACGTAGACGTCTTTCCCTTTGCGATAGTACTCGATCTTCTCTGCTAGTTCGTCGATGCCGTGACCTTTTTTAGCGCTGATCAAATGGACATCGACCGGCGTCAAACCAAGTTCTTTCGCCTCGGTCTTCATCCAGTTCGCCATCCGGTTCGGGTTGACCGACTTCGGCAGTAGATCGACTTTGTTCCCGACTAACAAGACATCGTTCGATCCGACCGAACGTTGAAGTCCCGGGAGCCAGCTTCCGTTGAAATCAAAAATATCGACGATTTTGATGACGAGCGCTTCTTTGGCGCTGATCCCGTTCAAGATGCGCAAGAAGTCATCGTCCGTCAATTCGACGTCTTGGATCTGGTTGTAATGCTTCAATTTGAAGCAGCGTTGGCAAATGACGATCTCGCGATCAAGTGCCGATTTTGGTGCATAACCGACTGCTGTCGGGTCTTCTGTTTGAATGAGAACGCCGCAACCGGCGCAATAACGTTTCGTTTCTTCCATATTCGTATGTGCTGTCCTTTAAGTTTCCTCTTCTTCATTCTTCGTAGCGCCTCGCCGCTACTCCTGAAGCGTTAATTCCGACGTCTTACGCGCCGTACAAGACAGCCTCCTTCTTCCTATGCGTTCGAGGCCCTTATTTATCTTTTTTATGTGAATCTTCTGAACGTGAGTGCATCGCCTCGCCGATCTTTTCAGCGACGGCCACTTTGGCCCGCTTCGCATCGACTGCGATTTCCTCCACTTTTTTCGTGATCAACACGTACTTCCCGCGACGCTTCATATGCGCGAATACGACTTTCTCCAGCATGCGATTGAACTTCGTGACGAGACCGTCCGTCTTGACGACGGGCTGCACGTGAACGACGTGAATGCCTGCCATATTGGCGCCGAGCACGTCAGTGAAGATTTGATCGCCTAAGAAAATCGCTTCTTTGGTTGAATAGCCGTACTTGGCAAGTGCTTGCTTGAACCCAGACGGCAACGGTTTTTTCGCACGCGCCACATAATGAAGACCGAGCGGTTCCGTAAACGTGCGCACGCGGTTCTCGTTATTATTCGAGACGACGATGACATCGAGTCCATGTGATTTCACTTTCTCGAGCCATAGCAAAAGAAGCTCAGGTGCGTGCGGGACGTCCCAGGCCACGAGTGTATTATCAAGGTCCGTCAAAATGACGCGGACACCACGGTCTTTCAAGTCTTCAAGGTCGATGTCAAATACTGACGCGACGAACTGTTTCGGATAAAGTCGATTAAACACGTTTGTATTCCTCCAATTAGCTAAAGCGATTCAACAGCTTATACAAGTATTGATATCCCTTCTATGTTATACGAAAACCGGCCAAACGACTAGTGTCTCGTTTGACCGGCCAGAAAATTGTTGTCTATTTACTTATCAGTCATCGGTTCGATTGAATCGAACCGATGACTTCACCGAGCCGGACCGGACCAATTTTCGCCGGGTCGATGACGACACGATCTTTCTCAAAACAGAGGATGACGGTCGAGCCGAACGAGAAGTAACCGACCTCGGCCCCTTTATCGACACGTTCGCCGTCATGGGTCCATTCGATTGTATTGACGTTCAAAGCGCCGACCATGATGTGCTCGTAACGTCCGGCCACGCTCTCAAAGCGTGTGACACGGCGATAGTTACGTGACAACGGGCGGACCGTCTCCGTCAAACCGAGTTCATTCACCGGCGCCGAACGGTCGCCGAGCTCGTAATGGCTGAGCACTCGGCCTGCGAGCGGGACATGGACACGGTGGTAGTCACGCGGGCTCAAGTAGAGCACGCAAACCGTCCCGCCGGCATACCGTCTCGCCTCTGACTGTGAACCGAGCATCTCGGCGAGCGTATACGACTGCCCCTTCACTTCAAACCGACTCTCGTCTGTTATGGCGGACACGATCGACAGCTGTCCGTCGCACGGTGATACGACCGTGTCCGTGTTTGCATCGATCGGGCGCGCCCCGTCTTTCAAGTGGCGCGTGAAAAAGGCGTGCAGACTCGGATAGGCGTCGATCGGCTCTGCCGCTTCAGCGATATCGATTTGATACGTTTTCGCGAACGACGGGATGAACGCGCGGCTCGCCTTCGATTCGGCAAACTGACGGAGCCGCTTGGCGATGAACGGTGTCGCATTCAATTCAAACAACGTCTGATACAAGCGGCTTTTGATCACTGTGCGGCCTCCTCGTTTTTAAAGAACGTTTCGTACTGTTGTTCCGAGACGGCCCCTTCGACACGACCCGTTTCTTGACCGTCTTTAAAACGAATCATCGTTGGTGTTCCGTTAATGCCATAAGTCGTCCAGACGTCATGATCGGCCAAGTTGATCGAGACCGCGTCATACTCCTCGATGAGTGGTTCGACATACGGTTTGACTTGATCACAATATTCGCAACCCGTCTGCCAGAAGTAAACGACGACCTCTTCTTCTTCGTCAATTTTCTGTTCGAGCTCGTCCGCTGACACGGCGTTGACGCCGGTCTCTTCATTCGCATTATTCAAGAAGAATAAGAGCGCGATCCCGATCACGATGATGGCACCGATGATGGCGAACGTAATGAAGTTGGCGCGTTTGGCACTGTTTTTCATGGTCGATCCCTCCTAAATGTGTATAAAAAGAACTGACTCGGATATGAGCCAGTTTGGTTGTGGACGTCTTACTTTTCTTGGGCGACGTCGTTGATTCCCATGTCTTGGTTAAGTGTATCCAAGAGCGCGATAAAGATTGTGATGACCACGCCAAAGGCTGTTGCGAGCACCGCATTGAACGTCACGCCATCGACAGCTGAAATGATAAAGACTGCTGTATTCGAAAGCAAGATCGCCCAGAACAATGTGACTAAGTAACGCATCGAAAGTCCCCTCCATCTCACAGATGATTCATAAAATTCCATACGGCAATAGTATATCATTGTTGCCGTACAATATGCGACCTCGATTGTATATTCTTTCCGTCGAAACGTGAAATATGGTACGGTCAGAGAAATAGTACACAATGTAGAAAAGAGGATGACTTATGTCACGTTATTTAATCGCAGTCGATTTAGACGGTACGTTGTTACGAGATGACAAGACGATCAGTGAGCGGAACATCCGCGCTCTTCAAGCGGCTCGTGATGCCGGCCATGAAGTCATGATCGCAACAGGACGGCCCCATCGTCACTCGATCATGTATTATGAACAACTCGGCTTGACGACGCCTTTGATCAACTTCAACGGAGCGCTCGTCCATCACCCGAAAGATATGTCCTACGCGGTCACACACCGTCCGATCCCACTTAAAACAGCACACGACATCATCGAAGAAGTATCGGAGACGAAAGCACACAACATCGTCGTCGAAGTGACCGACCACGTCTATTTCCATAAAGATCCGCAAGAATTTTACGGTCCCTACGCCGAACGGGCACTCAGCGTCACATCTGGTGACTTGCTCAAGCACTTGCAAGACGAGCCGACGTCGCTTTTGATCCACGCGACGAAAGAACACGTCGACAACGTCCGGGCCAGCTTGAACAAAGTGCACGCCGAAGCCGTCTTGAACCGTCAATGGCGCATGCCCGAGCACATGATCGAAGTCATGAGCCAAAATACATCGAAGGCGCTCGGCCTTCGCGAAGTATCGAAGCACTTGAACATTAGCCGTCAGAACATCATCGCTTTCGGCGATGAAGAGAACGACCTCGAGATGCTCGACTACGTCGGCACGGGCGTCGCGATGGGCAACGCCATCAGCCAGCTCAAAGTCGTCGCCAACGAAGTGACCGCTTCGAACATGGATGACGGCATCGCCATCTACCTCGAAGAAAAACTTGGCATCAAGTCATAACAAAAACCCGCTGAAACTGAACTGCTCCCCGTCAAGTAGACAGGGCAAATAATGAAAACCAGCCTAGGCGGCTTGAGACCTGTATTCGACAGGGCTCAAGCCGTTTAGTCGTTTCTGGAAACGATCGTGGTTGTAGAACGATAT
>NZ_SJUQ01000036.1:0-25807 GCF_004337045.1 Exiguobacterium sp. SH5S4 | reverse complement strand
ATATCGTTCTACAACCACGATCGTTTCCAGAAACGACTAAACGGCTTGAGCCCTGTCGAATACAGGTCTCAAGCCGCCTAGGCTGGTTTTCATTATTTGCCCTGTCTACTTGACGGGGAGCAGTTCATTCGTCAGAGGCTGGGTTTTCTTATGAAAACATACCGACTAAACAGCCACAGATGACCATACCAGCTGTATAAAACTTGAAGCGGTGTCTTTCCCAAAACGAGTCATTCACGTTGTCACCGCCACATCATCTTGAATGCCTTCGACCATCTTCACGAACGCCTCGTCGGGGTCGGTCGTCCCGGACGCGCGCAACCAGTCTCGGAAATCTCCTTCATACAGGACACGACCTTCATGGAGGAAGATGACATGGGACTCCAGCTGGGATAAGTCATGCAGTTGGTGCGTCGAGATGAGGCACGTCCGACCGTCTTTTACGAGTCGCTGTAAATGACGCATGATGTTGATGCGTGACGCCGGATCGACGCCGCTCGTCGGTTCGTCGAACAAGTAGAGCGATCGTTTGACCGAGGCGAGCAATGTCACGAATAGCCACTTGCGTTCTCCGACCGACATTTTGCCGAGCTTCATCTTCCACAAATGCTCGAACAGCTCTTGTTCCCGGGCGGTCGTGAGTCCGTTGACATAAGTCGCTAGTCGCTTGAAGTCAGGCCGCTTTGTGAGCCGTCCGATGAAGTACGTGAGATCTTTTCCTGTTAATTCGTTGTGATACAAAATCTGTTGCGTTAAATACAGCATGTCAGACGATGGTACGAGCTGTAGCGAGGCCCGGTCGACTGGGAGCGTCCTTGTCATATAATCAAACAACGTCGTCTTCCCGGCCCCGTTCAGGCCAATCAAGACGTTCAGTTTACTCGGATGTAGCGTGAATGAGACGTCGTCGAGCACGGGACGTGTTGCTTTCGGATAAGAGTAGGTCAAGTTTTGAATGTTCATCATTTCCTCCTAGCGTGTGACGGATGAGACGAGGTTGAAGCGATTCATCGCGAACAGGCCGACGATGACGTAACCGACAAGAGAGAGAATTGTCGTAATCAGGTTAAACGAGACGTCGACTTGCGTGACACCATGAACGACGGCGAGCGACAGTTGAAGTAGGGCATAAAACGGATTGGCATAACCGAACCAGACATCTGGCTGTTTGACGGCTAAAAGGAACAGCGGATAGGTGAGAATGTTCGCAAATTTCATCAAGCTCGATACTTTCACCGGCAGAAGCGTCAAGACGACACTCCCGAGCGCGAACGGGAAGCTGGCGAGTAATAGCAGTATTGGGCTCGCGAGCAAACCGAAAGTGAAATGACCGTGGACGAGCGTGACGACAACTGTGAACAGTAGGAGACTGATTGCGGCAAACAAGAGCTGGGCCAATAAGATGGCCAACATGTATGTATATTTGTTGCCGGAGATCATGACGTACGTCTTCATGAGACCGTATTCGCGCATTCGTGCGAGTTCGAGCGCAATCCCGTTCAAATAAGTCGCCAAGATGATGTACACCCAAAAGTACGACAAATACGTGGCGTATTCGGCAGACGTCATCGTACCGATATTTGGTGGACTGTACAGGAGGGCGACACCGAGCGGGAGTCCCATCGTTAAAAGAAATGGAACTTTATCCGTAAGGACGATTTTTGCGTACAGAAAGAAATAACTCGTGATTTGATGCATATATACCTCCGAGGTTGATATGGATTAATTCGATATACGCATTTACTAGCATGATAGTTTCAATTATTTGTAAATTTATCCGTTCATACTTTGTTTATAACTTCTGTTTATCCTTGAGGTACAACCAAAAGGAGGAATTGACAGATGAACAAAAAACTGAAGTGGGGATTAGGTGGCGGTGCCCTGGCCATCGCGTTAGGAGCAGGCATTTTCTTGATGCCGCAATCGGTCGAATATAAGTCAGAGCAAGTGGCGACGGAGACGATTGAGAACGTCTATACGTTTGCCGGTCAGGTGACGACTGTCGGAGAAGATGCGACCGGACGACTGTTGATCGACGAGCGGGATTTAGGGAAAGTCGAGGAAGGTGATGCGCTGACGATCTATGCGAACGCATTGGACACTGAACTCGAAGGAACGGTCGAATCGATTGCGGATGAAGCGGAAGCATTGACGACTCCGGGCTCGTCAGCACGTTATGCGATGAACGTCACGTTGCCTGAAACGGACGGATTACGAAACGGGATGACGCTCGAAGGCTCGATTGTCGTCGAACGTGTCGAAGAAGCAGAGACGCTATCACTCGACAGCATCACGTTTGAAGAAGGCGACGCCTACGTGTACGTCGAGGGCACGGATGGTCCGGTGAAACGGCAAGTCGAGCTCGGCATCAGCGACGGCAGCCGCGTTGAGATTAAAGACGGATTAGACGAAGATAGCGTCCTCTTAATGGATGAGGCAACGGCTGGGGGTATCATGCCACCACAGATCGGAGGAGGACAATGAGCGCACTCATTGAAGTCACCGATTTGACGAAAGCGTACGGGGCGGGTGGAAACGAACAAATCGTGTTGAACGGGATCGATTTGACGGTTCACGACGGCGAGTTCGTCGCCATCCTCGGGCCGTCTGGTTCGGGAAAATCAACGCTCATGAACATTCTCGGTTGTCTGGACGGATACACGAGCGGTCGCTACAGCTTTGGCGACCGTGACGTGACCGGGTTATCCGAGACCGAATTGTCGGCGTTCCGCAATCAGCAGATCGGGTTCATCTTTCAACAGTTCAACTTACTGCCGCGATTGACGGCAAGCGAAAACGTCGAGTTACCGCTCATCTATCAACGGCTGTCGAAGTCGGAACGAAAAGACCGGACGCACCAGATGTTGACGCGTGTCGGGCTCGGCGATAAACAGAACCATTACCCGAATCAACTGTCGGGTGGGCAACAACAACGTGTCGCCATCGCGCGGGCGCTCGTGACAAATCCGTCTCTACTGCTCGCCGATGAGCCGACCGGGGCGCTCGATCAGACGAACGGACGTCAAATTCTGAACTTGTTTCATGAATTGCATGCGGAAGGGAAGACGATCATCATGATCACACATGACCTCGACATCGCCAAAGAAGCGACGCGCATCGTCTACGTTCGGGATGGCCGTATCGAGAAGGAGGAACGACGATGATTCGAGAAAATATACGTATGGCTTGGCTGACGGTGATCAGTCATAAGATGCGCTCTTTCTTGACGATTCTTGGAATTGTCATCGGGACGGCGTCCATCATCACACTCATGACGGTCATCTCAGGTGTCACGTCCTCGATCAATGAAGAAGTCGCGACGTTCGGGGCGGACCGAATGAGTGTCCAAATCGAAGATGCGACGAAGAATGGCATCAGCGTAACCGAAGTGGAACGTCTCGAAGCGATTGACGGTGTCGAGTCGTTATCACCGACGACAAGTCATCAAGCGGACGTCTATTTGGGCGGTCAAACGACCGAACAGAGCGTCCTTGGGAAGAGTGACGCGTTCTTCTCAGATTCGACACTCGCTTCCGGGCGAGGCATCACGCCAGTGGACGTCTCGGAGCGGACACGCGTCGCCGTAATCGGTGATACGGTCGTGAAGGAATCGTTCCCGACCACGTCGCCAATCGGTGAGACGATCACGATCGGCGGGATCCGTTACACCGTCGTCGGCACGCTCGCCCCGTCTTCAGAGTTTTCGATGTCGACGGACGAGACGATCGTCATTCCGGTGACGACCGCGCTTCACCAGTTTCATGTGAATACGATTTCGACGTTTGACCTGTACACGGAATCAGGACAATCTGAGACAGTAAGTGAAGAATTGACGCAGCAGTTGACGACCGCATTTAACGGTCGGGACGCGTTTACCGTCACGAGCTTTGAAGACGCCCTCGCGTCCATCGACCAAATCAACGCCTTGCTCAGCATGCTGCTCATCGGCATCGCGTCCATCTCGCTGCTCGTTGGCGGTATCGGCATCATGAACATGATGCTCGTCTCGGTGACGGAGCGGACGAGTGAGATCGGCTTACGAAAAGCGTTAGGCGCGACACCGGCGAAAATTCGCCAACAGTTCTTGTTTGAATCGGTGCTCTTGTCCGTCCTCGGTGGGTTGGTCGGTGTAGTGGTCGGCGCACTCCTTGCCTTCGGTTTGACCGTCGTCATGGGTGTCCCGTTCACGTTGGCTAGTTCGACCGTCGGCTTGGCACTCGGGTTTTCAGTCGTGATCGGTGTCATCTTTGGATATATCCCGGCCCGTAAGGCGTCCGCCTTGCAGCCGATTGAAGCGTTACGAAACGCATAAAGAAAGAAGGAATCTCGTATGGTCACGCTATTGCTTGTCGAAGATGATCCGGCACTCGGAGGTCTTCTGTTTGAATATTTGACGACAGCGGGCTACCGCGTGCTGTGGGCCGTTGACGGAGAGGAGGCGCTCGATCTGCTCGATCAGCAACCGATCGACGTCATCGTGACCGACATTATGATGCCGCGTCTCGATGGTCGAGCGTTGACCGAGCAACTGCGGGACGCCGGTTACACGCTCCCAATCTTAATGTTGACCGCGCTCGAGACGTTGCCTGATAAGAAGAAAGGATTCCGGGCCGGGGCCGACGACTATCTCGTCAAGCCGGTCGATCTAGAAGAACTCGAGCTCCGCATCGAGGCGATGCTACGACGAGCCAATATATATCGAGACCACCAGATTCAACTGCACGATTGCGTGTTAGACGAAACATCACTGACGGTGATCACCCCGGTCGAGACAATCGAGGTGCCGAAGAAAGAGTTTGAGTTGTTGTATCATTTGGCGACGCATCTCAATCAAGTGTTCACGCGACAACAGTTGCTCGATCGCATATGGGGCTATGAAACGGAAAGTGACGTCCGTACAATCGATGTCCATGTTAACCGTCTCCGGAGCCGCTTGAAGCATGTCGACGCATTTCAAATCAGTACCGTCTGGGGACTTGGGTACCGCTTGGAGTTGAAGTCATGAAGTCCTTCTTCAGCTCGATTTACGGACGTTTCCTGACCATCTTCTTCGGGCTGTTGCTCATCCCGATCTTACTGACGCTGACGCTCTTCTTGACGTTCCAAATGAATGCGTTGACGTCGCAAGTCGAGACGATGCTCGTTGAACGGGCCGAGAGCATGCTGACGGCTTCTGAGCGTTATGAATTAGGAGCCGATGAGGTCATCGACTTGTTTTCCGAACGGACGCTTATTGTCGAGACGGACCGCTACGCGGCCGCAAGTTGGTCGGTCGCGGAGCGCGCGCGTCTTGAACGAGGCGACGTGCTGACCGTAAGCGACGAGCGATTGCCTGCCGTCACGCTTTTAATCGATCGGACTGTCGTGACGTTGTCCCCGAACGCGGACGAGAACCCGGTCACGATTTTCCGCGATCTATCGTTTCAGACGTTGTTGCTCACGGCGCTCGTCTCGAGCGTGCTTGTCTTGTTCGCGGTCCGGCTCATGACGAGACGGATCGACCGGGTGACCGAGGCGGCAAGTAAAGTCGCTTCTGGTGATTTGACGGTACGGGTACATGACGGCGGGGACGATGAGATCGGCAAGTTGGCGAGTCAGTTCAATCAGATGACCGAGACGTTGGCGACGAACGAGTCTAAAAACGAGGAATTGACGGCGATCATGGCGCATGAATTCAAGACGCCGGTCGCCTCGATCCTCGGCTACGCGACGCTATTGAAACGGGCTGACGTACCGACGGAAAAACGAGTCAACTATGCGACAATGATCGAACAGGAAGGCAAGCGGCTGTCGCGGTTGTCACGTGACTTGCTGCGCCTTGCCAAGTTGGATCACTCGGTCGTCGGATTAGACGTCAGCCGCTTCTCGCTCAGTGAACAGATGCGGGAAAGTATCTTATCGTTTGAACGAGAGTCGAGTCGCAAACGGTTGAACCTGATCGCTGAGCTTGATGAAGTCGAGATGGTCGGTGATGCCGGACTGCTGCACCAAGTGTGGATCAACCTGATCCAAAATGCGATGACCCACTCTTATGACGGCGGCACGATCCGCATCAAGCTCATGCAAACGGCGGAATCGATTGTTTGCGAGATCACGGATGACGGGGAGGGCATGACCCCGGAACAAGTGAGCCGTATGTACGAGCGATTCTATCAGGCCGACCCTTCGAGACATCAAGGCGGGTCAGGACTCGGTATGGCGATCGTTCAAAAAATCGTCACGTTGCACGGTGGTCATATAGACGTCACGAGCGAATTGAAGTCAGGGACGACGGTGCGTGTGACGCTTCCCGATCAAAAAGACAGGTAGCTGCTACCTGTCTTTTTGTCTGTCCGGCTTCAACCCGCCCGCGACGAGCGGTCCTTCAAACGTGATCGTATAAATGATGCGTGCGATGTCTTCTACCGTTTCAGTTCGGTCATTATAGAGCCACTCATAAATGACGCCCATATGGGCCGACGAGATATAGGAGACTAAATAATCGGGCGGGACGAGCGACTGCGTCTCGTCGAACAATACGGTCGGGGAACGGTGGAACAGCGCCGTGTACATGTAGGCGCGGAGTCTCGTCTGGAACTGCGGATCGCCGTTCGGACCGAGGAGCGGTTTCATCAAAATCTTATTTTGCTCGATGAACCGGATGAACGGGACGAGTAACTGATGGGGAGCGGAGCCTTGCTGATTGCCAAAGACGTTCGGCAAATTTTTGATGAGCTTTGTTTCGGCCTCATGAAAGATCGCTTCAATCGATTTCTCCATGAGATCGTACTTATCCACATAGTGGCTATAAAACGTACCCCGGTTGATGCCGGCGCGTTCGGTGAGTGCCTTCACCGTGACCGCTTCAAATCCTTGTTCTTCAATCAATTCGAGCAACGCCTGTTTGATCAACTGCTTCGTCCGGACGACCCGTAAGTCTGTCTGTTCCATATTTTTTCTCCTTTATCCAACACATTGTCGCCGTCTGTCGGAAAAACGACACTGTGACCGAGATTGATGATTGTTGGCCGTTCGAGCGCGGACTATACTGAACGTATAAACCAACACGGTGTCTTTTAGTCCAGTGTACACGAGGCAGACATCGGGAGGGAGTCCAATATGAATATTCAACTGAACGACGTCAGTAAATCGTTCGGTGACCAACTGGCCATCGATCATATCGGCTTCACGATCAACTCGGGAGACATTTGTTGTCTCTTAGGACCGTCTGGGTCAGGGAAGACGACGCTCATCCGTTTGATGATCGGCGCATTGGCGGCAGACAAAGGATCGATTCGAGTCGGCGAGACGGTGATGCCGAACATGAACATGCTTCATAAGATCGGGTTCATGCCGCAAAACGATGGACTGTACGACGATTTGTCGGGTGAGGCGAACCTCGAGTTTTTCGGCTCGATCTATAAGCTCGGCAAGGCGGCGCTCAAACAGCGCATCGACGACGTGCTCGCCCTCGTCGACTTGTCGGCCGACCGGAGAAAGCTCGTCCGTAACTATTCGGGCGGGATGAAGAAACGGCTGTCGCTCGCCATCGCCATCCTCCATCAACCGGACGTCTTGTTTTTAGACGAGCCGACGGTCGGGATCGACCCGATTTTGCGCCGGCAGATTTGGGAGCAGTTTCAAACGATTCGAGCCGGTGGGACGACGATCATCGTCTCGACCCACGTCATGGACGAGGTGCTCGAATGCGACCGGGCCGCGCTCATCTACAACGGGCGCTTGATTGCCTATGACACGGTGACGCGCTTGCTCGAGCAGACCGAGAACGGACGCGTCGAGGAACTGTTCCTCATTGCCGGACGAGAGGAGGCGAAGCACGATGCGTAACTTGGCAAAACGGGTCATCTTTCAGACGTTGAACGACAAGCGGAGCGTCGCCTTGATTTTGATCGCCCCGCTCCTCATCCTCACGCTCGTCTACTTCTTGCTCGGCGACTCGGATTACGTGCCGGTCATCGTGCTTGATGAGGCCGCCCAGCAGCAGCTTATCGACGCGTTTGAAGCCGAGACGCTCGACGTGCGACTCGATACGGTCGAGGAGCCGGTTGCTTACTTGGAAGACAATAAAGACGTCGATGCCGTCTTCGAAGCGGGACAAGCGGGTACCGTGATCACGTTGCGCGAACCGTCGACGAAATCGTCGAAAGCGGTGCGTGAGATCCAAGCGGCGTTGTCGGCGCTCAATCCTGCGGCCGACATCGAGATGAATTACGTATACGGAGAAGAAGGACAGTCGACGTTCGATTCGTTCGGCTACGTGTTCTTGTCACTGTTCTCATTCTTCTTCGTCTTCATCCTGTCGGCGATGGCACTCGTCAAAGAGCGGAGCGGGGGCACGCTCGAACGGCTGCTCATGACACCGATCAGACGCGGGCAAGTCATCTTAGGGTACACGCTCGGCTATGGCGTCTTCGCGGTCATGCAGTCCGTCCTCATCGTGCTCTACACGATTTACGTGCTCGGGCTGACGTCGCTCGGGAACATCGGGTGGGTCATGTTCGTCATGCTGCTCATGGCCGGGACGGCCGTCTTGTTCGGGGCGACGATCTCGGTGTTCGCCCGCTCGGAGCTCCAAGTCGTCCAAATGATCCCGTTCACGATCATCCCGCAAGTGTTCTTCTCAGGACTGATCCCGCTCGACTTGATTCCGTATGGGCTCGGCAATTTGAGCTACGCCATGCCGATCTTCTACGGGGCGACGGCGATCAAAGAAGTGATGGTGTACGGGAGCGGTTTCGCCGGGATCTGGGGGTATGTGCTCGGTTTGATCGTTTACGCAGGTGTGCTTTATTTATTGAATATGCGGGCGCTCGGGAAGTATCGCGGGCACTAAAAAAGGATTCGAGCGTGGGCTCGAATCCTTTTTATGATCAGTTTTTAACACCGTCACGCTTCGCGATCTTGTCGCTCACTTGCTGACCGCTCAGTGTCACCATCGGCATGCCACCGCCAGGGTTCACGGTGCCGCCGACGAAATACAGGTTATTGTACAGCTCGCTTTGCTTCTTATGCTTGAAGCCGCCGTTCCGTTTTTTATCTGCGACGGTGCCGTAAATCGCGCCCCGGTCCGATCCATACGTGCGTTCGATGTCATGAGGCGTCCAGACGTCGCGCGTCACCGTATTGTCTCGTAACCCGTCCAAGCCCATGCGTTCGAGCTTATCGAGGACACGTTCCTCAAACGCCGCATACTCTTCTGGTGTGAACGGTTCGTCTTGGATGTACGGGATGTGCGGCAGGATTTTAATGTTCTCGTGTCCTGCCGGCGCTTGTGTCGGGTCGGTCTTATTGACGTTCACCAAATAGATGGTCGGGTCGTCCGGTAGCTCGTGTTTCTCGAAGATCTTATCCATCTGTTCGTGCAAGTTCTCGGAGAAGAAGAAGTTGTGGTGGCCTAAGGCCGGATACTCTTTTTTGACGCCAAGATGAATCACGAAGCCAGAACTCGCCGGTTCATACTTTTTCACGAGCTTGTCGACATAGTCTTCATCCGCATCGACCATCTTTTGATAGAACGGGATGACTTCCATGTTGGAGACGAAGTAATCGGCTGACCGGAGTCGGCCGTCCTCGAGTTCGATGGCGGTGATCTTCTCGTTGATTGTATGGGCACGGACGACACCTTGCCCCGTATGGATTTGGACGCCGGTCTCCTCGGCGAGTTTCGTCAATCCTTCGGCCAATTTGTGCGTACCGCCTTCGACGTACCAGCAGCCTTGCGCGTACTGCATATAAATCATCATGTTGAGCACGGCCGGGGCGCTGTAAGGAGACGAACCGACGTATTTGACGTAGTAGGAGAGCATCGTCCGTAAATGCGGGTTGCTGATCCGTTTCGAGATCCCGTCGTACATCGTCGACGTTAAGTCAAATCCGAACAACGTCGAAAACAGGCCGGTTTTCGCAACAGCTTCTAGCGGCGATTCAAACCCTTCCTTCAAGTAACTCTTCTCGGTCGTATGGTAGATGCGCTCGGCATAGTCCAATAGTGCCCGATACTCTTCCATGTCTTTATGTGACAGCGTCGGATTGGCGCGCTCCATCACGTCGAGGTCGCGATATAAATCTAATACCGTGCCATCCGGGAAGAACGAGCGCCACTCGAGGTCGAGGCGTTTGATCGGCACGTAGTCCGCCATCCGCTTGCCGCTTGCCGCGAACAATTTTTCGAAGATGTACGGCATCGTTAAAATCGACGGACCGAGGTCGAAGCCGAACCCGTTTTGCTCGAGCCGATTCACTTTCCCACCGATATGGCCATTCTTTTCATATAAGGAAACCTCATACCCTTGTTGGGCGAGAGAAATGGCCGCTGACAAGCCGCCAAGTCCTCCCCCGATCACAATTACAGACTTGTTCACGTTGTTCATATACCGTGTCGCCTTCCTTCCAACATCTATTTTGCATACATTCAGCTCTTAAGTACTTTGCCGTCGGTGGACAGATTCCCTGCCTTGACGAGGAGGGGAAGATGCAATTTTGCACATTCAACATATAAACCGTTGGCATTCAATTCTTCTCCGTATACATACCCGTTTGGATACGTTTGGAATCTGAATGTATGAAGTGAGTGGCGGCCGTTAAAGGGACATGACCCAATCTTTCGCTTGATGAAAAATTGGGACGCGTTCAGCTAACTTAATCACGGTGAACCACGCACCGGTATAGCCAAGCGCAGATAAGACGTTATAAAACGTATACGTTCGAAACGACAACGAGGTGAATCCGGCGACATAGTGAATCGGGTGGCGCAAACCGGGAATAAAATAGGAGACAAGAATGACGCGTGCTCCGTATCGTGCATACAGCGCCTCGGCTCGTTTTAAATAACGTGAATCACGTTTTGAAGTTGGGATGAATCGATTCAATCCGCGGCCAATCAAATAAAACCAACTAAAGGCAAACGTGAAGACCATCCAAGTGGATATGAACACGATCCATTCGGGAACTGTCATCACGGCTGTAATCGTCAAATGGGTGACCATCAAGACGTCATCGGACAACGGGGTAAACATGATGCCGATTGCGAGCACCACGTATTGTGTAAGTATTGTTTCCAATCGAGTCACTCCTTCTAACGTCTAGTATGGAGCGATAAGCGTAAGAAGTGTTTAGCGGAGTCTTAAGAAATGTTAAGAAGTTCGACAGAATGCGTTGTGATGCGCTCGATACACTTCATATAGGTAATAACTAAAACGTGAGTCTGCATGTTTTTGCCGTTTCACAGGCGAAAGTGTATGCGAAATGTAAAAGATGCTACGCTAGTTTAAAAAGATGAATTCCAAGTTCGTCTGTCAACACGTATTGCACGATGTGAGGGGGAAGAGAATGCGTCCACAACCGACAATTCTGATTGCCGATGACGATGAGGCAATCCGCGAGTTGCTCGCCATTTATTTAAAAAACGAAGGATACGCCTTGCGATTTGCAAAGACGGGTCAAGAAGTGCTCGACGTCGTCGCACACGAAGCCATCGATTTACTCATCCTTGATTGGATGATGCCCGTCATGGACGGCATCGAGGCCTGTATTGAAATTCGCAAGACGCAGTTCATGCCAATCCTCATGCTGACAGCAAAGACAAGTGATTTGGATTTGATGCAAGGCATCTCGATTGGCGCAGACGATTATATGAAGAAGCCGTTCAATCCGCTCGAGGTGACACTTCGCGCGAAGTCGCTACTTCGACGCTACCGGGACTACGGTGCTGACCAGTCGGCCCAGTCCGGTGTACTCATCTTTGATGACGTCACACTCGATATTCAAACAAGACAATGCACGAAAGGGGACACTTCGATTCGGCTGACACCGAAAGAATTTGATATCCTCGCCTACTTCATGCGTCATCCGAATCAAGTGATGACGGTCGAACAGATTTATGAGGCGGTTTGGGGCGAAGATGCGTTCGAGGTCGACAATACGGTCATGGTCCATATCACGAAAATTCGTGAGAAGATTGAAGAGACGCCGCGGAAACCTTCGTACATTAAAACGGTATGGGGCGTGGGATACCGCCTATGAAAAAACGACAATGGGACCGGTTACTCGTTAAATTAATCGGAATTATATTAATCAACGCACTTATCGCCACAATCGTATTTTTAATCATGGGCTACTCGATTAGCTTGTATTATATTCAGAACGAGACCACGCCTGATCCGTTGATTTATAATCTTGCTTTCTTAAGCGTGACATTTATTACAATTATCATTTTTGTGATTGGCTTTTCATTAATGATGCGAAAGACGCTGCAAAAAATCACGGATTTATCAAATGAGATTGAACAAATCGCAAACGTAGATCTTGGACGAACCGTTGAAGTGACGGGACGAGATGAACTCGCTACGCTTGCAGAGAGCGTCAACCAAATGTCGAGGCAGTTGCATCAATTGTTCGAGAAAGAGCGGGCGCATGAGGAAGAACGGAACCAACTGTTCTCCAACTTGTCCCATGATTTGCGCACCCCGCTGACAAGCGTTCGCGGTTATGTCCAGCTGCTACACACTGAACGGGAATGGACAGATCAAGAGCAAAGTCACTTCAACGTATTACATGAAAAAACGGCACAGCTCGAACACCTTCTCGATCAACTGATGGATGTGAATCGATTGTATTCCTCACAAGTGACGTTATCGAAACATCGCTTGAATATCAGCTTGTTGACAAGCCAATTGGTTCACGAACTACAACCGTTGTTTGCTGAAAAGGGACACCGTTTAACTGTGAACGTTCAACCGGATGTTTATGTGGAAGCTGACCAAGAGCAACTTATCCGTGTCTTTCAGAATTTGATGTCGAATGCGTTAAAATATGCGACGGATGAAAACCCGATTGAACTGACACTCGTGCAACAGGAAACAGTGGTTGAATGGCAACTCTGTAACGGGACGGCACAACAGACAATCGATGCGATGGATCAATTGTTCGACCGGACGTACCGTGTCGATGCATCACGAGGTGAGACACCAGGCGACGGGCTCGGGTTATCGATCGCACGTCAAATCATGTTGCTTCATGAGGGGACGCTTACGGTGTATTCACCGGAAGCAGGGCGTATTTGTTTTCGGGCGCGCTTTACGCTTCGTATGTAAACAGTTGTCGATAGACACAAACACCGAATCAGCTTTCGCTAGATTCGGCGTTTGTGCATTTTTGACCGATGTATTGAATGATCGCGGATGTACCTTGATGAAGTTTTCCCTCGTGTCGTTCCACAACACCTTCAAACAAGTGGCACGTGTTGAGTGAGTCGGTGAAACTGGAGAAATCATGCGTTGTGTATAAGAGCGCCTTTTCTTTTGGTCCGCCCGTCCCATAAGCGAGTTGCTCTTCACTATACACTTCTGTCACGAAGTAGCCTCCTGGCTTCAATGCGCGTTCAATCCCGGTAAAGACAGCCGCTTTCACTTCTTTCGGGAAATGACCGTATATACATAAAACGACATCGTAAGCCTGTTCAGGCCAGTTCGCTTCAGCCAAATCGACGAGACGGGTTTGCAGCGTCACGCCGCGACGTTCGGCCAAACGTGTGGCTTTGTCTAACCCGACTTGCGAATAGTCCCACATTTCGACGTGGAGTCCTTGCTCCGCGAGCCAAACGGCATTTCTGCCTTCTCCCTCGGCGATTGCGAGAACGGTCATTCCTTTTTTGAACAAGTGCGCTTGTTGCTTCACGAACTCATTTGGTTCTTCTCCATAGACATACTCATCCGTATCAAAACGTTGATCCCAAGTTGACATGTGATGTTCCTCCTTATCGACGGTCAAGCCGGCATGCGATCTCGTCGCTTCATTTTACTACATGAATAAAAAAAAGCATCCGAGCAGATGCTCTGAATGCTTGTTAGCGTTTAAGTAGCAAGACGACGCCCGTTACGAGAAGCGTGAGTCCGCTGAATAACCGTACTTGATTGCAAGTCACTATCGTTCACCCCTATAAGTCATGATCATTCGTTCATTTTTTGGCGACCCGGATTTGGGTCCGTCCCATCTCCCGATAGATCGAGAGGATGTCCGTCCCATAATTGCCCGACGGTTGCATCGCCCATTTACGATGCAAGGCCGGCCAAGTCGTCGCAGAGCCTCGTTTCACATAATGGAAGCGCGGGTCGACGCGGGTCGAGTTTAACGCTTCTTTAGAAGCATATGCTTTCAAATGTTGAATCTGTGCTGTTACGCCTTGGTGCGGTGAGCGGAAGAAATGCCCTTTGACCCCGTTACCGACTGTGCCGATCCCTGAGTAATTGTGCTGCTTCGGGAGGACGTCCCCGCCGTAGCGGAAGTAACCTGTCTCTTTCAATGCTTGGGCAAAGGCGACGTCCCCGCGGACGCCTTCTTTTGCGCCGATGATGACGAACAGTTTGGCGAGCTCTTCGACTGTCACGCCATGAAGGCGGACGGTTCTAGGATTTTTCGCTTTCACGTAGTCTGCCATCTGTTGAGGAGTTAAAGTCGATGCTCCCATAATAGCACGATTCTCTTTCTTTGGCGCGGCCTCGACCGCTGTTTCGAAGGTGAAGCATGAAGTTAAAATCAAGATCATAGCTAAGCCAAACGCGAGCACTTTTTTCATCAAGACATCCTCCGATTCGATTGAATAAACTATACAGATAATACCATATTATTCAGAGTCGCAATCATTAATTTTAGCTAAAAAGGGAACATAATCCAAATTTGTGTCGTAGATTAGAATTGAGGTGAGGGGAATGGATAAACAAGCACGTGCCATAGCGCTAAAACGGCATCAACAGAAACGAAATCGTTCTCAAATTAGTCTCGCTCTATTACTCGTTTTGACGTTTATACTCGCATATCAAATCGGACAGTTTTATATCGGGCTCGGAATTGGGGTTATCTTGTCTATCGTTGTGACGGGATGGCTCCATTATAAGGAGAGTCAGTTTGCGCGGAGTATGGCGCCTGAGGCGAACGTCAAGCGATTGATTAGTCGTCAGTATATGTGGACATTTTTGTTCATGATGTTACCCAGCTTGATTTTATTTGTCATGGTTCTATTAGGTCGCCCACTCCTCGGCTTATTTTTTATAGTTGCAGTCGCAGGTCAGTATGTGGTGCAGTGGTATTATGAGCAACAAATTCGGTTGCTTGACCCGGAGCAACCTAGACGGGCAGATGTTCGAGAACAATCGATTTAGAGAGGCGGTACCACATGTTTACAGCATATCAATTCCAGATTAAATTGCTGGGGAGTCCGACCCCTGTATGGCGCCGGTTCATCATCCCGGCCGAGACGAATTTCAAACGGCTTCATGACGCGATTCAACTCGTCATGTGGTGGGAAGATTCACATTTGGCAAAATTCGAGGACGATTTACGTAACCCGACGTTCCGCTTCGTGTTAAATCCTGAAGAAGTGTATGAACACAAAGATCGTCTCGCGTATTTAAAGGCTCAGTCAAAGCTGAGCGAATTTGAAACGAACCTATTGGAACGGTTCAAGCAAGTAACGGTCCGGGACATGAAAAACGTGAAGCTCCCGAGTATCATCGAGTCCCATCAAACACTCTACTACACGTACGACTATGGGGACGATTGGCAACATGAACTGACTCTGGAGAAAGTCATCGCCGATTATCCGCACCCGCATCCGTTGGTGACGGAGTGGGAGGGCGAGACGCCGTTCGAGGACATCGGTGGCATGGCTGGAAACATACACCTGCAAGAGATTTTAAATGATCCGAACCATCCGCAACATGAAGAAATGATTGAGTTAGGAAAAGAAGTTGAGCCGTATGAAGTCGATCGCATCAACTTTTTGTTGAAAGAGTATGTGACGGTGAAGCGAGTGAAATAGCACGCAAAGAAAGCCGTCCTGTGAGAACAGGGCGGCTTTTCGTATAACTTAATTCGCTTTTTTGAGCTCTTGCTCTTCTTCCTTGAAATCGAGTTTTCGAACATCGACCCGTTTCACAAAGAACGCCAAGATGAGCGCCAAAATGTTCATGACTAACGCAACATAAAACGATACTTGAATCCCTGACAGTAGCGCTTGCTGCGTCATCACACCCATTGCGCTCTCGGTCAGTGTCGACGGGTCGACGCCGGTCATAAGTGACTCGGCTTCGGTCCGCGTCACCGAGTTCATAATCGTCACCAAGACAGCCGTCCCGATCGCGCCGGATACTTGTTGAGCCGTGTTGTTGATGGCCGTACCGTGCGGGTTCAGGCTCGTCGGCAATTGGTTGAGACCGTTTGTTAAAATAGGCATCATCACCATCGACATCCCGAACATACGAAGCGTGTACGTCGTAACGATATACGTATACGTCGAGTCGAGCTGGACGTTGGCGAGCATATACGTCGAGATCGCCGTGATCGTGAGACCGGTGATCGAGAGGAGCTTCGGCCCGAACTTATCGAACAGTTTCCCCGTGATTGGTGACATGATCCCCATGATGATGGCACCTGGCAACAGCATCAGTCCTGAGTCGAGCGGTGAGATGCCGCGGACGCTTTGAACGTAGGCCGGCGTCAAGATCATCCCTGAGAACATGGCGACCGCGTTAACCATCGCGATGATCGACGCGAGGGCGAACATCGGATATTTATACGCCCGTAAGTCGAGGAGCGGTTTTTCCATGTTGAGCTGGCGGACGACGAACGCGATAAGTGCGACGAGGCCGACGATCATCGTCGTCAAGACGATCGGGTTATCCCAACCGTCCGAACTGGCCGAACTGACGCCGTACAAAATACCGCCGAAGCCGAGTGTCGACAAGACGAGTGACAAGTAGTCGAGCGATTGGTCTTTGTTTTGCACCATGACGTTCTCAGCTTTCCAAATCGCGAGTCCGAGTCCAATGATAGCGAGCGGGAGAATCATCTCAAACAAGACACGCCAGTTATAATACTCGACGATATAGCCTGACAGTGTTGGACCGATCGCTGGTGCCGTGATCATGACGAGTCCGAAGATGCCCATCGCCGTTCCACGTTTCTCACGCGGGAAGCTGACGAGCATGACGTTCATCAAGAGTGGTCCCATCGTCGAAGCTCCGACTGCTTGAATCATCCGGCCACTGAGTAACCAGCCAAACGTCGGAGAGAAGGCGGCAATCGCTGTCCCGAGAGTGAAGATTGCCATTGACGTAATGAAGAGCGCTCGGTTCGAAAAGCGGGTGATCAAGTAGGCCGATGCCGGGACGAGGACACCTGTCACGAGCATAAAGCCGGTCGCAAGCCATTGGACGGTCGAGTAGTCGGCGATGTCCAAATCGACCATGATCGATGGGAGCGCGACGTTAAGTAATGAGTTGTTCAAGAAGGCGATGAATGCCCCGACGAACAAGACCGCGAGCATGAGATACGGCGGTTTCTTTTGGAATTCTGGTTTCATCTGGACTGCTCCTTTATTTTATAAATAGTTATATACTAGTAAGTGTCAATGACATGATTTTATACCCGTTGTACAAATAAATCAACAATTTTGTACCGTGAGTTTAAAATGCTATACTTAGGATACAAATCAAACAGAACGGAGTAATCAGTATATGAAAGATAAGAAACGAAAAGTCGCGGACGTCGCCATGACGTTGTTCATCGAGAATGGGGTACAGCAGACGTCGGTCCAAGAAATCATCGAGCGAGCCAACATCTCGAAAGGGACGTTTTATAATTATTTCGCCTCGAAAACGGACTGTGTCGCCAACATCCTTGAGAACTTGCGCTATGACGCCGGCCAGCGTCGCATTGAGATGCAGATGGGGCGGGACAAGCGCGATAAAGACGTATTCATTGAGCAGATCTCGATTCTCATTCAGTTAAATGAGGAACGTAATCTGTACGCCTTGTTCGAGTCGATCATGTCGGCGAACGAACCCGAACTGAAGAAACTCGTCTTGCAGCACCGCGTCTATGAGATCGAGTGGCTCGCCATGCGCCTGACGGAAATTATCGGCGAAGCGATTCGTCCGTATTCGATCGAATTGACGATTCTATTCAACGGGATGTTGCAACACGTGCTATTCACACTTCGCATCACCAACACGGCCTACTCGATCCAACAGCTCGTTCGCAACCTGTATGCGTACGTCGAGCTGATGGCGGCACGGATGGTCGAGACGGGCGAACATATTTTGAACCCGGTCACGGTCGATCAAATGCGGGGGACGACGGATAAAAACTTGGTCACGAAAGAAGAGTTGCTCAAAATGGCAGAGCGGATCCAAAAGCATGTGCTGATGACGGAAGAACAAGGGGATTTATTTGAGGCGATCACGTATGAACTGCATCAAGAGCGGCTTCGGAAAATTGTCATCGAGCAATTGCTCAAGCCGTTCCAACGTTTGTTCAAAGGTGTGACCGGCGAGACCGAGGTACAAAAATTTACGAATCTTGTCTGGTTGTATACACGGACACATTGACGACAAAAACTTTCTTGTTGCTGTTATATAGAAGAAAGACGTCACAAAAATAAATCTCAAAATATTCCACGAAAAAGAATTGATTCCTACAAATTCATGCGCTACAATCAAGTTACCGAAAGCGCTTTCGGGAAGAGGAGACTGACATGGGTACGATCTATGATTTAGCAAAGAAAACCGGCTTTTCGATCACGACCGTCTCTAAAGCGTTGAACAACTACAAGGACGTAAACGAAAAGACGAGAGCCAAAATTTTAAAAGCTGCCGCCGAGATGGACTATCTGCCGAACGCGCACGCCCAGTCGTTATCGACGAAGAAGTCGTGGGCGATCGGAGTCATGTTCTCGGAAGCGAACGAAGTCGGGATGAAACACCCGTTCTTCAACGGAATCATTGAGAGTTTCCGTCACGCGACAGAGGAACAAGGCTACGATTTGATGTTTGCCTCAAGGAACCTCCGCAACCGTGACATGAGTTATCTCGAACACTTCAAACACCGCGCCGTTGACGGCATCGTCGTCATCTGCTCGGACCGGATGGATGAGCAAGTTCAAGAACTCATGCAAAGCGACATCCCGATCGTCGTCGTCGATATGGACAGCGCGGATTGTAGCGTCGTCTATTCGGACAATATCGCGGGTGCACGTCTAGCCGTGAACCACTTGTACGAGCTCGGTCATCGCAAGATCGCACATATCGCCGGTGACAGAACGATTGACGCCGGTGCGACCCGAATCAAAGGGTACGAGCTCGCCATGCAGGCACTCGATCTTCCAATTGAACCAGGTTATTTGATCAACGCCGGATTCTTTTCAGTCGAAGAAGGTAAACAAGCGATGGAGAAGCTTCTCCAGCTCGAAACCCCTCCGACCGCAGTATTCGTCGCGGGTGACCAGATGGCGATTGGTGCGATTGAAGCCGTCCATGAGCACGGTCTCCGGGTACCGGAAGACATCTCGATCATCGGTTACGATGACATCGACATGATCAAGTACATCACGCCGAAGCTGACGACGATTCGTCAAGATACGGACGAGATCGGCGAAGCAGCGGCCGAGTTGTTGATTGAACAGATGACCGCTAAAGAACGACTCACAGAACGTCGCGTCATTCCGGTCAAATTGATCGAACGCTTGTCATGCGCACCGGTCAAAAAGTAGAGTAGTCCCGATGATATTTCGAAGTCGCTCTCTCCCCTTTAACCGGATAGAGGGAAGAGCGCGATTTCGAAAGTCATTCTCAAAAAATCGAAATCGCTTTCGATATTTTATTTCGACATTACCGAAAGCGCTTTCGACAAATTATTACCTCTTCTTGCAAACGCTTTCTAAAAAACATTAAAAGGATGGGTTCACACATGCGTAAAAAATTAGTCAGCTTACTTTCAATCGGAGCACTATCAGTCGGCGTCTTGGGCGCGTGCTCAAACGACGAAGAAACTTCAGGTTCTGAAACAGCTTCTAAAGACGACGTTCTAAAAGTTTGGTCGTTCACAGATGAGCTCAAAGAACCAATCAAAACGTACGAAGAGCGCAACGGCGTCAAAGTAGAATTGACAATCGTTCCAATCGCTGACTATCCGACAAAACTCAAGCCAGCACTTGAAAGCGGCGTTGGGGCACCGGACGTATTCACTGGGGAAATCGCGTTCCTTAAGCAATGGGTTGACGCAGGATACTGGGAAAACCTTTCAGACGAGCCATACAACGTCAATGAAATCGCGGACGACTACATCCCATACGTCTTTGACCTTGGGAAAGATCAAGAAGGCAACGTGCGCGCCCTTTCATGGCAAACGACTCCAGGTGGTGTCTACTACAAACGTAGCCTAGCGAAAGAAGTGCTCGGTACGGATGATCCGACTGAAATCGGAAACATGATGAGCTCGATGGACGGCGTCTTCGAAGTTGCTGAGAAGATGAAACAAAAAGGCTATCGTATGTTCCCAGATGAAGGCGCAATCCGTTGGTTCTCACAAGGCGCAAACCCTGAAGCATGGGTAAACGACAAGAACGAACTCGTCTTGACACAAGACAAGATCGACTACATGGACTACGCGAAAGAGCTTCGTGAGAAACAATACACGGCACTCGCTCCAGAATGGTCACCATCTTGGTTCGAAGGTATGTCTAAACCAATCAAAGTTAAAGAAGGCGGCAAAGAAGTCGAAACACAAGTCTTCTCGTACGTCCTCCCAACATGGGGTCTCCACAGCGTCTTGAAAGACAGCGCGAAAGATACAGCCGGTGACTGGGCAGTCACGAACGGTCCAAGCCCGTACTTCTGGGGCGGCACATGGCTCGGAGTTTACGAAGGATCGAAAAACAAAGAAGCAGCATACGACTTCGTTAAACTCATGACGCAAGACGAAGAGTTCTTGACAGGTTGGGCTGAAGAGACTGGTGACGTTCTTTCTTACAAACCGGTCACAGATAAGATCAAAGACGATTTCAGCGACGAGTTCCTCGGCGGACAGAACAACTATGAGTTCTTCCTCGACCAAGCTGATAAAATCACACCAGGGATCGTAACGAAATACGACCAGCAGCTCGACACACTCTACGGCGCGTCTGTCCTCCAATACGTTGAAGGCAAGAAGTCGAAAGACGAAGCAATCGCAGAGTTCAAAAAACAAGCGAAGAACGCTTACCCAGACATTACAGTTGACTGAAGCAAGCTAACCCGTGGGGGGATTTCCCCCCTTAAGGGTTGCTATGGAAGGAGTAACACGACGTGAAAAAACTAGACCGTTACGGCTATGCCTTTATTGCCCCATTTTGGGTCGTCTTTTTGACATTCAGTATCTATCCGGTCTTCTTGACCCTGTACTACAGTTTCACCAACTATACCGGCAGCCCGGGTGAAGAGGTCGTCGGTTTCGCGAACTACGCGCGTTTGTTGACAGACACATACTTCATCGAGGCGTTCGTCAATACGATTAAGATTTGGGGAATAAACTTTGCCTTGCAAATCGGTCTCGCACTGGCTCTCGCGCTCTTGTTCTCAGATCTTCGTTTGAAATTGAAGGGCCTCGCGTTCTTCCGTTCATTCTTCTATCTTCCTAACTTGATCACGATCAGTTCGGTCGCACTCTTGTTTGGAATCTTGCTTGACTGGCAGCACGGATCACTCAACATGATGCTCTTGAAACTCGGCATCATCTCAGACCCAATCAATTGGTTATCGCAACCGGTGACGGCACAACTGTCCGTCTCACTCATTTTGACATGGATGTGGTTCGGTCACTCGTTCATCATCGTCATGGCCGGTGTGTCGGGGATTTCGCAAGATTTCTTCGAAGCTGCTCATATCGATGGCGCGAACCGTTGGCAGATGTTCACGAACGTCACGGTGCCACTGCTTAAACCGATTCTCTTGTATATCATGATCACATCGCTCATCGGTGGCCTGCAACTGTTCGACCTTCCGCTCTTGTTGACGGATGGAGTCGGTGCGCCAGATGGATCACTGAACACGATGGTGCTTTACTTGTACAACCAAGCATTCAAGTATAACAACTACGGCTATGCATCAGCGGTTGCTTACGGCTTGTTCTTGATCACGCTCGTCTTCTCGGCGGTCGTCTTCAAAGGCATGTTCCGTAAAGAGCGCGCTGCGCAGAAGGGAGCATAACCAATGGAACAAAATGCAGAATCACGGCGTATGCTCGCCGACAGCGAAGTACAGCCGCCGCGCGAGGAGAAACCTCTCCGCGTAGAGCCGCCAAAAAACAAGGACAAAAAGAAACGGTTTAGCCGTGGCTTGATCTATACAGGCTTGGTCATCTTGACGATTATCTGTTTCATCCCGTTCCTCATGATGCTCGTCAACGCGACACGGACGAACGGAGAAATCATGACCGGTTTCTCGCTCATCCCAGGGACATCACTACTCGATAACTATGCGATCTTGAGCGACTACATCAACATTTGGACCGGGTTTAAAAACAGTTTGATTGTTGCGGTACTCGTGACGTTACTCTCGGGTTACTTCTCAGCCATGACTGCGTTCGGATTTGCATTCTACGACTTCAAAGGGAAAAACGTACTCTTCATCTTCATGCTCGTCATGATGATGGTCCCGGGACAACTCGGACTCATCGGTTTCTACGAGATCAGCAAGACGCTCGGGATTCTCGATTCGTTCATCCCGCTCATCATACCGTCGATCGCGAGTCCGTTCGTCGTCTTCTTCATCCGCCAGTACACGCAAGCGACGCTGCACGTCAGTATGATCGAAGCAGCGCGGATCGATGGAGCGAGTGAGCTTCGCATCTTCCATACGATCGCGCTTCCGATGATGATGCCAGCTGTTGCGACGATGTCGATCTTCACGTTCATCGGCTCGTGGAACAACTACTTGATGCCGCTCGTGCTCTTGTTCTCACCAGAGAAATACACGTTGCCGGTACTCATGGGCTTCTTGAAAGGTTCGCAAGTCGCCGAAAACCTCGGCGCCCTTTACCTCGGTATCGCGATTTCAGTCGTGCCGATCATGATCGCCTTCTTGTTCTTGTCGAAATACATCGTCAGCAGTATCTCGGCTGGTGCGGTCAAAGAATAACTAGACAGAAAAGAGGAATTGACTATGCAGTTTAACAAAGACTTCGTCTTCGGAACGGCAACTTCGTCTTATCAAATCGAAGGCGCCCACAACGAAGACGGGCGTACGCCGTCGATCTGGGACATGTTCTGTGACATTGACGGACGTGTGTTCGAAAAGCATAACGGTGACGTCGCTTGCGACCACTACCATCGTTATGAAGAAGACATTCAGCACATCAAAAAGCTCGGCGTTGACACATATCGCTTCTCGATTGCCTGGCCACGCATCTTCCCGGCCAAAGGTGAGTTCAACCCGGCCGGTATGGAATTCTACAAGACGCTTGCGACGCGTCTCCGTGAAGAAGGCATCAAGCCAGCCGTCACGCTCTACCATTGGGACCTCCCGATGTGGGCCCATGAAGCAGGCGGCTGGGTGAACCGCGACTCGGTCGACTGGTTCCTCGAGTACGCGAAAGTGTGTTTCGATGAGCTCGACGGCATCGTCGACTCATGGATCACGCACAACGAACCATGGTGTGCCGGCTTCCTCGGCTACCATGTCGGTGTTCACGCACCGGGACATCGTGACATGAACGAAGCGGTCCGCGCCGTGCACCACATGTTGCTGTCACACGGTAAAGCAGTTGAATTGCTCAAGAACGACATGAAGTCGACGACACCGATCGGCATCACGCTCAACTTATCACCGGTGTACGCGAAGACGGACTCGGCGAACGACAAACTCGCTCAGAACAACTCGGACGGGTACTCGAATCGTTGGTTCCTCGATCCGGTCTTCAAAGGCCAGTATCCGGTCGACATGATGAACTTGTTCTCGAAATACGTTCACTCGTACGACTTCATCAAACCAGGTGACATGGAGACAATCTCGACAGAGTGCGATTTCTTTGGCATCAACTTCTACAGTCGCGGACTCGTCGAGTTCAGCGCAGCGAACGACTTCATGACAGTCGCCGCTTACTCCGATTACGACAAGACGGGCATGGGCTGGGATATCGCCCCGAACGAATTCAAAGACCTGATCCGTCGCTTACGTAACGAGTACACAGATCTTCCAATCATCATCACAGAAAACGGCGCAGCGTATGACGACGTGCTTGAGAACGGCGAAGTCCATGACGATAAACGCATCGACTACGTCAAAAAGCACCTCACAGCCGTATCTGACTTGAACGACGAAGGCATGAACATCGCCGGATATTACCTCTGGTCGCTCATGGACAACTTCGAATGGAGCTTCGGTTACGAGAAGCGTTTCGGCATTCTCTACATCGACTTCGAGACGCAAGAGCGCGTCTGGAAAGATAGTGCGAAATGGTACGCCGGCGTCATCGAACAGCATAAAGCAGGTCACGCCGACAGCGTCGAAGCGTAACCAACAAAACAGCCAATCCCTGCCGCTACGGGGATTGGCTGTTTTTGTGTGGAACTTATTCAAGGGGGGAACGTATGAAGTAGGGAGGAGGAGCGACAATGGCGTTGGACTATCGAACAGACGAAGAACGCGCCGAAGACCGTTGGACGACAGCGCTTTTCATGTGGACGCTCAACGGGTTCATCTTTGGGATGTTGTACGGTGTGGTGTATCGGGACGTTGCCGTTGTCTTCTTATCTTGTTTTTTGCTCGTCTTCGGAATCAAAGGCGTGTTTCGGCGCGATGACCGCATCAAGCGGGAACGAGCGATTCGCGAGATGGGGATCGAGCTCGACTCAAAAGAGGGGGAAATGTTGATGAAACGCGAATATGCGACATACGAAGTGACAGGCTATGATGACCAAGGCAAGATCAAATTCATTCATTTGAAGGAAGGCGAGTTCGTCTTGCCGGTCGAGATCAAAGGGGACGACTTGACGAAAATCAAAAAGATGATGGAACTGAATCCTGGGGTGATCGTCATCGTCCATGCGGCAATCGACCAGAAGCGGATGCGCCTCTTAGAGATTGACGGCTATTCGTTGCGGAAGGAAGAAAAGTAATGGCGATCACAAAACTGATGTCGCGCGACGAAACGATTGATGTGACGATTGAGAGCTACGCGTACGCTTATCCTGACGCCGACAACGTCCATGACGCAGCGTGGCACCGCAATTGGATCGGGCTTCACACGCCGGACCACCGCATCACGTTCGATGACATCATGCTTGATAGTTTGCTCGTCGCGCACTACATACCAGTATTTGAGTCGTTCGTAGCGGGTGACGTGCAGGAAGTCGAGTTCGAGCCGACGGAACCGTTCGTCAGTTTGACGTTGACGAGAAGAGATGGCGACGGAGACGAGGTGGGCGTACGAGGCCATCTGGAGCATCCGCTCGGGGACGATACGGAAGAGTTGAGGTTCGAGTTTGAGACGTCCGTGTTGAACGTTGAGCGCTTTCTAAAAGGCTTACGGGACATCGCGGATCAGTTCCCGGTTCGCATGGTGACGGAATAAGTAATTATACGTCAGGAAAGCCACGGCCAACAGAACAGTGACGTGATAAAAAAACGCCGTGACAGTAAGTGTCATGGCGTTACGAATCGAGTTGTGATGTGTTGGCCCGATACTTGCCTAACGAATAGGCAGCGCACAGTAGGAAAATCGTATGTAGGCCAGCGCCGATCAGCATCGCATAAGGGAAGATAGACTTGAATCCAAGTCCGAAGGCGAGGGCTGCGCTCGACAATATCATAAAACTGGGTGTGTAGTTTTTCATATTATCTCAACTTCCTTATTTGTTTCCCTAAATATAACGGGGCTGGGACATAACTAGCCTGTTTTAAAGCTTTTCAATAAAAAGAGGGGTCCGGTCACCGATTTTCGGTGGCCGGACCCCTTCTTTGCACTTCCCCCGATGCCCACGGCGATGAACTTCCGTAGG
>NZ_SJUQ01000035.1:0-25880 GCF_004337045.1 Exiguobacterium sp. SH5S4 | reverse complement strand
CTCACATACTAAACTTCACAGGTGACAGTTATCGTGTCACGCATGCGTTGTCGAAACACTAAAACCCAGCTGGCAAAGTTCTGTACTTTTCGTTGCATTATTGTGCACATTTGTATTGCAAAATACAAGGGACGAGTGAAACATACATCGGAGGCGATACCGTGAAGCGAGTGTTGATTACCGGGGTAACGGGTTTTGTCGGAAATTCATGCAAGCGTTGGATCGAGGAGCACTACAAGGAGCAGGTCCACGTCGATACGGTCGGGATGCGCGATGGCGCATGGAGACAACGTTCATTTGAAGGCTACGATGCAATCCTATACGTGGCCGGGATCGCACATGTGTCGATGGATAAAAGTATGGAAGACCTCTACTACAAGGTGAACACGGAGCTGACAGCGGAAGTCGCAGCCAAAGCGAAACAGTCTGGCGTCAAGCAGTTCATTTTCCTCAGCAGCATGATCGTCTACGGGGACGCGACGAATGCGAAATTGATCACGCGCGACACGGTGCCGAACCCGACCAATTTTTACGGCGATAGCAAACTCCAAGCCGAGAACAAGCTCGCGGAGTTGGCAGACGAGACGTTCGTGGTCGCGAACGTCCGGTCGCCGATGATTTATGGGAAGGGGTCGAAAGGCAATTACGTGAAACTGGCGGGCCTTGCTCAAAAAGTCCCGTTCTTCCCGAGCTATCAGAATAAACGCAGCATGATCCATATCGACAACTTGTCCGAGTTGTTAGCGCTTATCGTCTTGAACGGAGATAGCGGGACGTTCCATCCGCAGAACGCGGACTACGTGTGTACGTCCGACCTCGTCTCGATGATCGGGGCCGTCCACGGCAACCGCGTCCGGCGCTTAGGTCTGTTCAACGGCGTCATCGGAAAACTCGTCGACCGAAACGTCATGATGAACAAGCTGTTCGGGGATTTCGCGTACGCGAAAGAGCTGTCGGCATATCCACAGGACTATCACGTGCGCGATTTCTTTGACAGCGTCGTCGCGACCGAAAGGAAATGATTTGCCAGATTTTTTCAGTCAACCCATGACCGGTTTCCCTGACATGCTATACTAAGAAAAAAGCACAGAAATGGGTGGACTAGTTATGGGGAAGACGACACCACGGAACTCGAAATGGATGCGGACGTATAACCGCTCGCTCATCCTCCGGCTCATCCGGCTCCATCAGCCGGTGTCCCGGGTCGAGCTCGCCAAGGCGACGAATTTGACGAAGCCGACGATCTCGAACATCGTCAATGAATTAAAGGAAGAAGGGCTGGTCAACGAGCGTGAGCTCGGCGTCTCGAGCGGGGGACGGCGGCCGATCATGCTCGAGCTCGCGGCGAGCGACCGCTTCGTCATCGGCATCGACGCGACGCAACGAAAACTGCACGGCGTCGTGACGAACATTCACGGAGAATTACTTGACGAGGCGTGGCACGACGAACGGTTCGATACGAACGAGGAGTTCATCGACGCTATCGTGACGCTATACATACAACTTGCCGGCAAGACTTCCGGGGACGTGATCGGACTTGGGGTGTCCGTCCACGGGATGGTCGAGGCCGGAGCGGGCGTCGTCTTGTTCGCGCCGCGCTTCCACTTGCACGACATCCCGCTGAAGCGGGAGCTCGAGGCGCGCCTGAAACAGAACGTCTTCGTCGAGAACGACGTCCGGACGCTCGCGCTCGGGGAGCTCTACTTCGGTGAGGCGATCGGCATCGACGAGTTCTTCTACGTCTACGCCGGCTATGGCATCGGCGGCGCCTACGTCCATGGCGGCGAGCTGATCGACGGCGAACACCATATCGCCGGTGAGATCGGCCATATGCGCATCATGCTCGACGGGCCGATCTGCTCGTGCGGCAACCGCGGCTGCTTGGAGGCCGTCGCCGGCGAACGGGCCATCTTGAACGAGGTGCGAGAGCTCTATGACTTGACGCTCGACGGCATGCGCGACGCGGTCGGGACGAACCCGGACGTCCAAAAGCTGTACGAGCGGGCCGGGGAATACGTCGGCATCGCGACGCTCAATATGATCCATCTATTGAACCCGAGCCGGATCTTGCTCGGGGGGCCGCTGTTCAACTACGCGCCACAAGTCGTCACGAACATCCAGGAACGCGTCGCCCAGACGGCGTTGACGATGGACGCGCGTCAGACCGACATCCGCGTCGTCCCGTGGAACGCCAACCACGGCGCGCTCGGTGCGGCCGCACTCATCACGAACCAGCTGTTCGGCGAAATCCAATGACTCAATCGCTCTCGCGCGAGGGCGATTTTTTTGTGTCAAAAAATAATTTAAATGAAACCGTTTACAAATCTAAAATCCATATGGTATAGTCTGTTTGTAGTTAGATAATAAATTTAATTTACTAAGTAAGGGGTGACACTCTCAAACGGGAAAGTGGAGGGGTAGACATGGACATAGAGACACCATTGCTGAAAGACAAGTTTCACGATATATTCGGTCGCTACGGGGCGACGCGGCTGTTCACAAGGGACGGTTCGACGTTCAACGAAATGGAAGCGTTCACAAAAGCGGACGGCGTCGTCGTCACCCGCTCACGGCGGGACGGCATCTTCCGGCTATATGACGAGGAGGCACGCGACATCCGCTTGTTCCGCGTCTCGGACTTGAACCAGGCCGAGCGGGCGAACAGCTTCGACGAACTGTTCGAGATGCTGCTCTGGCGCTTGAAGCAACAGGACGCGCTACCGTTCGGGGCGGACCTGTACGTCGTCGGCTCGTACATAGACGACCATTGGCAGTTTGATTTGGAACTGATCGCGTACACGCTCACCCGGCTCGGGGATCAACCGATGCCAGACCACTTGATTCGGGAGCTTTGCCTCAAGTTGGTCGCATAACATTCAAAGGAGAATTGGACATGAAAAAATCGACAATCGCACTCGCATCATCGGTACTCGTCTTGTCATCATTGCTCGCAGCTTGCGGCGGGAAAGAAGAGGCGGCCGCGACGACAGAAAACGGCAAGCCGGTCATCAACTGGTGGGGCTGGGCGCCGCAACCGGAAGTCGGCGAGGCACTCGCCAAATCGTTCAACGAGTCGCAAGACGACTACGTCGTCAAGTTCAAGCGTCTCGAGGACTATGAGCAGCAGCTCCAAGTCGCCATGCTCGGCGGCGACGGCCCGGACGTCATCGGCCTCAAGGAACCGATGATCCCGCAATACAAGGACCGTCTCGTCCCGGCGAAAGACTACATGGACAAAGCGGCCGGCGCGGGCTGGCAAGACAAGTTGATCGAGCTCGGCGTCGAACAGACGACGGTCGACGGCGAACAGATGGCGGTGCCGGTCGGCTTCACGGGCCAGGCCTACCTCATGTACAACAAGACGTTGCTCGACAAATACGGCGTGACGCCACCGAAGACGTATGACGAGACGGTCAAAGCGATCGAGACGATCAACGCCTCGGGCGACGCGGTCATCCCGATGCAGCTCGGCGCGAAAGACGCCTGGGTCGGCACGGACGTGTTCAACGTCTTGAGCCACCAGGTCGCACCAGGCTACATCCAAAAAGTACTTGCAGGCGAAGCGAAATGGACGGACAAAGAGATGGTCGAGACGGCCGAACTTTGGCAGCAACTGTTCGAAGACAAAGTGTTCCAAGAAGGTGCTTTGGGTCTTGCGACATACATGGACGGCATGAACAACTTCTTCGACAAGAAAGCGGCGATGTGGGTCATCGGCTCATGGGAAGCCCACTCGATGACGACGGTCGAGAAGCGTGACAAGTGGAACAACTTCGAAGACGAGATCGGCTTCGTCCCGCTCCCGAACCTCGCGGGTGGCACTGAGCAACCGGTCATCGCCTCGATCGACATGGCGCTCGGCGTCAACAAAGAGTCAGAGCAGCAAGACGGCGCGGCCGCTTTCATCGCCTACATGACGCAAGGCGAGGGCCAAGCGCTCTACATGGAGAAGTTCGAGATGGCGCCAGCCGTCAAGGACATCGAAGTCGCGTACGAGGACAAGTTCACGTCTGACGTCGAGCGCGAATCGTACGAGATCTTGAACGAGACGGTGAAGAACGCCGTCGCGGGCCGCGGCATCCGTGACCCGAAAGTGTACGACTCGCTCGGCAAAGAACTCCAGAACATCGCGGGCGGACAAGATGCGAAAGAAGCACTCGCACGCATCCAAGCCATCGCCGACCAAGGTAAATAATCGACACGAGCGCCAGTGGCCAGCCTGACTGGTGCTCGATTTTTTTAGCGGAAAGTGAGGGAACACTATGCAACACGCAACCGACTTAACGGAACAGGAACCAAAGCTGTCCGCAGTGCCGCCGAAACGGCCGGACCCGGTGAAGAAGAAGGCGCAGCTGAAAAAGAACTTGATCGGCTGGGCGTTCGTCGCCCCGACCGTCCTGTTCGTCATCGCCTTCATCTATTACGGCATCTTCTATAACGCGTATCACTCGGTGTTCTCGTGGGACGGCATCTCGTTCGAGAAGACGTACATCGGGCTCGAGAACTTCGGCCGCATGTTCAGCGACCCTGAATTTTATAACGCGCTCAAGAACACGGGCATCTTCACCGTCCTGACCGTGACGATCCAAGCCGGGCTCGGGCTCGTCTTGGCGTACTTGCTCCACACGAAAGGAGTCGGCCGGACGTTCTTCAAATCGGTGTTCTTCTTCCCGGTCGTCTTGAGCCCGGTCGTCCTCGGTGCCGCGTTCTCACAGATCTTCGACTTCCAGTTCGGCTACATCAACGAATTCTTACGCATGGTCGGTTTAGGCGCGTTCGAGCAGAACTGGCTCGGTGACCAAGACGTCGCGCTCTACTCGATCATCTTGATCAACATCTTCCAATGGACGGGCTCGTCGATGATCATGTACTACATGGCGATGCTCGCGATCGAACGAGAAGTGTTCGAGGCGGCCAACATCGATGGCGCCGGCTTCTGGCGCACGCTGTGGAGCGTCGTGTTCCCGAATCTTAAAGGGACGACGTTCACGCTGACGATCCTCGGGGTCATCGGTGGACTGAAGACGTTCGACATCGTCTGGATCTCGACGCAAGGCGGACCGGGCAACTCGACCGAGGTCATCTCGACGTACTTGTTCCGCAAGTCGATGCTGCACCAAGAGGTCGGTTACGCCAGTGCCGTCGCCATCATCTTATTGATCATCGCGCTCGGCATCACGTACTTCCAGACGCGTGTGCAGAAGAAAATGGACTGAGGAGGGGTACCCATGGAAATTCAAACGAAAAAAGGAAGATGGCTCACCAATGTCGGCCTGTCGCTCATGGCGGTCATATGGTTGTTCCCGATCTTCGTCATGTTCAAAGAGAGTTTACGGGTCAACGGCTTCAGTAACTATATCGCGACGTTACAGAACCCGAACTTTCCCCAGTTCGTCTTCAACAGCTTCATCGTCGCCTTCTTCATGATCATCATCTCGATCTCGTTTCTCGCCTTCGCGGCGTTCGGCTTCTCGAAGCTCGAGTTCGCCGGGAAACGGTTGTTGTTCAACCTCGTCTTGGCCGGGCTCATGCTGCCGGTCGCCTCGCTCATCGTCCCGCTCTTCTTCACGCTGCGGACGCTCGACGGGCTGAACAGTTATTGGGGCTTGATCGGCGCTGAGGTGGCGTTCTTCCTCCCGTTCGGACTCATGCTCATCAAGAGCTACTTCGACGAGCTGCCGAACGAATTGATGGAGGCGGCCCATATCGACGGGGCGTCGACGTTCCAAATCTTCTATAAGATCATGATGCCGCTCGCCAAACCGGCGCTCGCGACAGCGACGATCTACGCGTTCCTCAACTCGTGGAACGAGTACTTGATGGTGCTCACGTTCATGACGGACCCGGCCAAGCAGACAGTGACGCTCGCGCCGACGTTCTTCACGGAAGCGCTCGGCGGGGACCCGGGTAAACTATACGCCTCGCTCGTCTTGATCAGCTTGCCGACGATGGTGTTCTATATCTTCTTCCAACGCTTCTTACAAAAAGGAATGACTTCGGGAGCGGTCAAATAATCGATTGAGGTGACTAACATGTATGTAGGAGTAGACTATTACCCAGAACAGACGGACCGTGCCCTGTGGGACACGGACGTCCGCTTGATGAAAGAGTTAGGTGTCAACGTGATCCGGATGGCCGAGTTCGCGTGGACGATGATGGAGCCGGCCGACGGCGAGTTCGACTTCGCGTTTTGGGACGAGGTCGTCGCCAAGTTCGGCCAAGACTTCGACATCATCCTCGGCACGCCGACGGCGACACCGCCCGCCTGGCTGATCGAGAATTATCCGGACATCTTGCCGGTGACGGCCGACGGGGTCAAGATCAGTTTCGGGGCGAGACGCCACTACACGGTCAACAGCCCGGTGTACCGCGAGTACTGCGAGCGCATCACCCGCAAGATGGCCGAGCGCTACGGCAAGCATCCGCGCGTCATCGGCTGGCAGACCGACAACGAGTACGGCCACGAGAAATCGGACCGCTCGTACGGCGACGTCGACCAAGTCGCGTTCCAAGCATGGCTACAAGACCGCTACGAGACGCTCGACGCGTTGAATGCGGCCTGGGGGACCGTCTTCTGGAGCCATACATACTCGGCATGGAGCCAGATTCCGGTCCCTCGCACCGTGTTCCAAGAGCACAATCCGTCGCTCCTCGTCGACTTCGACCGCTTCTGCTCGGACGCGTACCGCTCGTTCAACAAGCTCCAAGTCGACACGCTCCGTCCGCTCATCCATGACGATGCGTTCATCACGCACAACCTCGTCTATAGCGACATGGCGATCAACCAGCAACAGATGGCCCAAGACCTCGACTACGTCTCGTTCGACAACTATCCGGTCTGGGGCGGGCTACCGGAGCCGAACCGGTTCGAGAAGACGGCGCACGACCACGACCTGTGCCGCTCGTCGAAACAAGGCAAAGGCTTCTGGGTGATGGAGCAGCTGAGTGGCGCCCAAGGCTGGAGCCGGATCGGCTACTTGCCACGACCGGGCCACATCCGTCTTTGGACGCATCAAGCCGTCGCCCGCGGCGCCGAGGCGATCGTCTACTTCCGTTTCCGGGCCGCGCACTTCGGTACCGAGGAGTTCTGCCACGGCATCATCGACCACGACGGCAAGCCGAAACGCAAGTTCGATGAAGTACAGGGCGTCATGAAAGAGCTCGCGACGCACGGCGACATGATCAACGCGGCCGAATATAAGGCCGACGTCGCCGTCTATTACGACCAAGAGAACTTATGGGCGTGGACGCATCAGCCCCATTCGGATGCGTTCAACTTCAAGCAAGAGTTCGTTCGCTTCTACGGCGCGGCCGTGCGCCAAGGCGTCAACACGGACATCGTCTTCCCGGGTGACGCGCTCGACAAGTATAAACTCGTCGTCGTGCCGCTTTATTTCCTCGGCAATGACACGTTCGACAAATCGCTCATCGACTACATCGAGAACGGTGGCCACGTCATCTTCACGTACCGGACCGGCGTCAAAGACCCGATCAACCGCTGTCACGCAGACACGCTCCCGGGCAAGTTCGCGACATACGCCGGCATCGAGATCGACGAGTATGAGAGCCTGCAGGCCGTCCAGTCGAACCAGGTTCGCCTAGGCGACTATGTGTCTGAGGCGAACATGTGGTGTGACTTGATCACGCCAAAAGGTGCCGACGTGCTCGCGACGTATGAGCAGGCGTTCTACAAAGGGACGGCCGCCGTCACGCGCCACACGTATAAAGGCGACGTGACGTACATCGGCTCATCGGTCGACGATACGATGCTCGATGTGATCTACAACGAGGCGCTCACGCGCGCTGGCATCGACGCAACGCTTCTTCCGGACGACGTCGAGAAAGTCGATCGTCACGGCGACGGTCACGTCATCCGCTTCTATATGAACCATTCGACGGACGTCACGTCGACGGTCGAGATCGGTGACGAGTGGCAAACGCTCGACGGGGACGCGGTCTCGGGGACACTCGAGCTCAAACCGCTCGACGTCATCCTATTGAAACGGGAGGTGGGGGCATGATTTATCGCTTCGACAACCGGTTTGTCATCGAAGGGAAGCAGATTGCCTACGTGTTCGACATCGACGCCCGGGGCCGGCTCGTCCATCAATACCTCGGCGATCGGCTCCTTGAAACGGATTACATTGAACTACCAGATCGTCGGGTGTTGCACTCGTCGTTCGAGACACCAGAAGGCGTCGCCGCGTACGAGTTCGTCTCGTTCGGCGACCTCGTCTACACCGAACCGACGCTCAAAAGCCATACGGCGACTGAACGGCTGCACGCCTTCACGTTCCAAGACGCACGGATCGGTCACGACACGCTCGAGCTCGACTTGGTCGACTCGATCCAACAGCTCAACGTCACGCTCCACTTCACCGTGTATCCGGCGTACGACATCATTGAACGGAAGATGACGGTTCAAGCCGGGACGGACGTCACGCTCGAGAGCGCGCAGTCGTTCAGCCTCGGGTTGACCGAGCGCAATCTGCGCCTCAGTCATTTTTCAGGGGCGTGGACCGGCGAGTTCCAATTACAACAAGGTGAGTTACTCCCAGGTAAGAAGACGATCGAGAGCCGCCGCGGACTGACGAGCCATCAAAGCAATCCGTGGTTCGCGCTCGACGATGCGGCGACGGAACAGCACGGTGAGGTCATCTACGGCTTCCTCGGCCATTCCGGCAACTGGGCCATCCATTTCGAGCGCGACCAGTTCGGCTTCACGCAAGTGACGGGCGGGCTCAACACGTTCGACTTCGCGAAACGGCTGGCTTCAGGTGACGTGTTCACGACACCAGCGGCCTATATCGGCTACACACAACTTGGTTTCGGGGCGATGAGCCGGAACGCGCACGACTTCGAGCGCGACGTCATCATGCCGGAACGGACGCGCGAGACGCTGCGTCCCGTGCTCTACAATTCATGGGAAGCGACGTATTTCGACGTCAGCGAGGACGGTCAGAAACGGCTCGTCGATGAGGCCGCTGCGATCGGTTGCGAGCTGTTCGTCGTCGACGACGGGTGGTTCGGCGAACGGAACTCGGACGCGGCCGGTCTCGGCGACTGGCACGTCAACAAGACGAAGTTCCCGAACGGGCTAGAGCCGCTCATCCGCTACGTCGAGGACAAAGGCCTCCAGTTCGGCCTCTGGGTCGAGCCGGAGATGGTCAACCCGGATTCAGATCTCTACCGGTCGCATCCCGACTGGATCTACCACACGAATGGACGCCCGTCGACGACGTCGCGCAACCAGTTCGTGTTGAACTTGGCGCTGCCGGAAGTCGAGGCGCACGTGACGCATCTGTTGGACGATCTGCTCGAGAACCATGCGATCCGCTACATCAAATGGGACATGAACCGCGCCTTCTCTGAACCGGACAGCCCGCATTTAGGTGACGCGAAAGAACTATGGCTCCGTCATACGGAAGCGGTCTACCGCATTCTCGACACGCTCCGGGACAGATACCCGGACGTCGCCTTCGAGTCTTGTGCCGGCGGCGGCGGCCGGATCGACCTCGGCGTGCTCTCGCGCGTCGAACAAGTCTGGACGAGCGACAACACCGACGCGCTCGACCGGCTCGAGATTCAGGAAGGATTCTCCCACGCCTATAACGCCAAGATGATGAGCTGTTGGGTGACGGACGCGCCGAACTGGCTGAACGCCCGCGCACTCCCACTCAATTACCGCTTCGTCAGCGCGATGCAAGGCACGCTCGGCATCGGCGGCAACTTGCTCGAATGGAGCACGGAAGACCTAGCCGCGTCGAAGCGTTGGATCGAGACGTACAAGTCGATCCGCCCGCTCGTGCAGCACGGGACGAGCTATCGTCTCGCTTCACTCAAGAAAGAAGGGTTCCACGCGATGGGCTATACGGACGGGGAGGACTATGTCGCCCTCGTCAACGCAGACCGCCGTCATTACGGCAACAACAAGTTGCGCCTCAAACTCGCCGGGCTCGACCCGGACCGCGTCTACTTATATGAAGGAAGACGTTTGAGCGGCCGCTACTTGATGCAACAAGGGATCACACTGACACAACAAATCGATTATGACGCTTACTGCCTGGTCATCCACCCGGCGTGAGCGATGGAAGGGATGGAGTCGTATGCTTGCATTTGATTTAGCACACCTGAACGAACAGTTCGAGACCGTGTTTTTGGCGGGGCCTGAGCGGATCTTCTTCGCGCCGGGCCGCATCAACTTGATCGGCGAACACACGGATTACAACGGAGGTCACGTCTTCCCATGTGCCATCACGTTCGGCACGTACGGGCTCGTCCGGAAGCGCGAGGACGGTATCATTCGCGTCTACTCGCTCAACTTCGAGGACGTCGGCGTCGTCACGTTCCCTGTGACGGACGGGACGTATGACGCGGGTCACGACTGGGCCAACTACGTCAAAGGGGTCGTCGCGCTCTTGCGACAAGACGGGCACGACGTCGGAGGATTCGACTTCTTCCTCGCCGGCAATATCCCGAACGGCGCCGGATTGTCGTCGTCGGCCTCACTCGAACTCGTGACGGCGCTCATGATCAATGACGTGTACGGCCTCGGGCTCGAGCGAATCGATCTCGTCCATCTCGGTCAACGTGTCGAGAACGACTTCATCGGCGTCAACTCAGGCATCATGGACCAGTTCGCGATCGGGATGGGCAAGGCCGACCACGCCATCCTGCTCGATTGCGATACGCTCCATCACGACTATGCGCCGATCAAGCTCGACGGTTACGACATTTTGATCATGAACACGAACAAGCGCCGCGAACTGGCCGACTCGAAATACAACGAGCGCCGGACCGAGTGCGACACGGCACTCGGCCTGCTAAAAGAGCGGTTCGACGTCGCTTCACTCGGCCAACTATCGGTCGAGACGTTTGAAACGGTCGCATCGGAACTCCCGGAGACGCTCCGGAAACGGGCCCGCCACGCCATCTCGGAGAACGAGCGGACGAAGCTCGCCTTCACCGCTCTTCAAGACGAAAAGCTCGACGTGTTCGGGCAACTTCTGAACGACTCGCACTCGTCGCTTCGTGACGATTACGAAGTGACCGGCGTCGAGCTCGACACGCTCGTCCAGGCGGCGCAAGATTGCGACGGCGTCATCGGAGCCCGCATGACCGGTGCCGGTTTCGGTGGCTGCGCCATCGCCATCGTCGACAAGACGTCGACGGAAGCCGTCATCCAGACCGTGTCGGCCGTATACGAAACAACAATCGGCTACGCACCGACATTTTATATCGCGTCCGTCGGGGACGGCGCGCGTGAACTCGTAGAGGAGGAAGTTAAATGAGTGTACTCGTCGTCGGCGGGGCCGGTTATATCGGCTCCCATGCAGTCCGCGCCTTGCTCGCACGCGGGGAAGATGTGGTCGTGATCGACAACCTTCAGACCGGGCATATCGAGTCGGTTCCGAAAAAAGTCCGCTTCTATGAAGGCGACATCCGTGACCGTGCGTTCATGGACGAGACGTTCGCGAACGAAGACGTCACGGAAGTGCTTCATTTCGCCGCCAACTCGCTCGTCGGCGAGTCGATGGAGGAACCGCTCGCGTATTACGACAACAACGTCTTCGGGACACAAGTGTTGCTCGAGACGATGCGCAAACACGGCGTCGCGCGGATCGTCTTCTCCTCGACGGCCGCGACATACGGCGATCAGGACGAGATGCCGATCCGGGAGACGGCTGAAACGAACCCGACGAACACGTACGGGGCGACGAAGCTCGCCATGGAGACGATGATGAAGTGGTGTGACCGTGCCTTTGGCATTCGTTTCGTCGCACTCCGCTACTTCAACGTCGCCGGGGCCGATCCGTCGGGTGAAATCGGCGAAGACCATACACCGGAGACACACCTGATCCCACTCGTCCTCGAAGTGGCGAACGGGCAACGTGAGGCGATCACCGTGTTCGGCGACGATTACAACACGCCGGACGGCACATGCATCCGCGACTACATCCACGTCCAAGACCTCGTCGACGCCCACGTGCGCGCACTCGACTACTTGAAACGAGGCGGAGACAGCGACGTGTTCAATCTCGGCACGGAGACGGGACTGTCGGTGCTCGAGATCATCGAGGCGGCCCGCCGCGTGACGGGACACCCGATTCCGATCAAGACGGGGACACGCCGTGCCGGAGACCCGGCGATGCTGATCGCGTCACCGGACAAGGCGAAACGCGTGCTCGGCTGGACACCAGAGCGCTCGACGGTCGATATGATTCTCACAGACGCCTGGAACTGGCACGAGTCACATCCGGAAGGCTACAAACACGTAGAGGGGGCGAGACGATGATCGATACAACGATTGAAGCGCTCGTCGAGGCGGCGATCCGCGAGGAACTGATCACGGAGCAAGACCGCATCTACTCGCGGAACCGTGTGCTCGCGCGATTGAACAAGCTCGACTTTGACAAGCCGACGTTCGTGCCGCGCGACTCGATCCCGAACTTGCTCGAGACGTTGACCGAATACGCGGTCGAGTCTGGGCTCGTCGAGAATTTATTAGAGGAGAAGGACCGGTTCATGGCCGAGGTCATGGACGTATTCGTCTCGAAACCGTCCGAGGTGACGCGCACGTTCAACGCGCTTCGGGCAGTTGACGTCGAGGCCGCGACGAGTTTCTTCTATAAGATGAGCCAGGCGTCGAACTATATTCAGACGAAACGGATCGCAAACAATATCACGTACAAGGCACCGACCCGCTACGGCACGCTCGACATCACGATCAACTTGTCGAAGCCGGAGAAAGACCCGCGCGAGATCGCACGGGCCCGGCTACAACCGGCGCCAGAGACGAACTATCCGACGGGGTTGCTCGCGATCGAGAACGAAGGTTACGGCGGACACTTGAAACATCCGGCCCGGGCCAACCACCGCATCATCCCGCTCACGCTCGGCGGGGAAGAGTGGTCGTTCCAATACTCGCCGTACTTGTACTACAACGAGCACTCGATTTTACTGTCGAACGAAGTGCGCGACATGGTCATCGACCGGTCGGCGTTCGAGCGTCTGCTCGACTTCGTCGGTCAGTTCCCGCATTACTTCGCTGGGTCGAACGCGGACCTGCCGATCGTCGGCGGCTCGATCTTGACGCACGACCATTACCAAGCCGGCCGCTACCGGTTTGCGATGGACGATGCCGACGTCGTTGCGACGTACCGCTCGGACCGTTACGACCAAGTCGACATCGAGACGCTCGAATGGCCACTCTCGGTCGTCCGGCTCCGTTCGACGCAGCGTGAGCAGCTCGCTATGTTGGCGAACCAACTGCTCGGCCACTGGCAAAACTACGAGGACGGTGACATCGTGCCGTACACGGGCGACGTCCGCCACAACACGGTGACGCCGATCGCCCGGCGCCGCGATGGCCGCTACGAGCTCGACCTCGTCCTCCGCAACAACCGGACGAGCGAGGCGCATCCGGACGGCATCTTCCATCCGCACGCCGACGTCCATCACATCAAGCGCGAGAACATCGGCTTGATCGAAGTGATGGGGCTCGCCGTGTTACCGGCCCGACTCAAGACCGAGCTCGAACAAGTCGTCCGTTTCATCGAAGGTGAGGACGTCGAGATCGCGGACATGCACAAGGCGTGGGCCGAGGAGTTGAAGACGAAGTCAGGTGACGCTCGGATGATCGTCGACCAGGCCGTCGTCGACAAGTTCGTCAAAGGATTAGAGGACGTGGGTGTGTTCAAACAGACGGTCGAGGGGCAGGAGCGCTTCGATGTGTTCATGGGCTCATTTTTGAGTCACGTCGATAAAGTGGAGTACGGCGCGTCGTCTTCGGGAATGAACAGGTAAACTAGTCGAAGTAGGTGAGCCAGTGAGAGAAGTAACGATTGAAAACAAGAACGGCATGCGGCTGTCGGCGATCGAGTATGGTTGTGCCATGACCGAACTGACGGCACCGGACCGTGACGGCAACATGGACTCTGTCATTTTGAAATATGGCGACTTGGATCAATACCTCGAGAACCCGGTCTATTTGGGCTCGGTCGTCGGCCGCATCGCCGGAAGAATCCGTAACGCCGAGATTGATGGCGTGGCCTTGACCCCAAGCGAGGACCCGCATCATATCCACGGCGGGACGGACGGCATCACGTCGCGGTATTGGGACATGGACGTCGACGGGCAGGCGATTCAATTCATATACTTAAGTCCGGACGGGGAAGAAGGCTACCCGGGGAACGTCCGCTTCAAAGTCATCTATGAGCTGACGGACGACAACGAGCTCGTCGTCACGATGACGGCTGATACGGATAAACTGACGTGGGTCAACTTGAACCATCACAACTATTTCAACCTCGGCGGCCGGCCGACGATCCACGATCATGTGCTGACGCTGCCGGCCGACCACGTCGCGCGGCTCGATGACGAGTCGTTGCCGACGGGAGAATTGTTGAAGGTGAATGAGACGCCGTTCGACTTCCGCGACGGGAAACGAGTTGGCGACGCGATCACGTCAGACGATGAAGCCATCGCGAAAGCCGGCGGGCTCGATCATCCGTTCATCTTGAAGGATGGGGTGGCGCGGTTGCACGACCCGATGAGCGGACGCGTGCTCGATGTCGAGACGAACCAGCCGGTCATGGTCGTCTATACGGCGAACTTCCTAAGTGAAGAGACACCGGTCACGCTCGACGGACGGCAGAAACACAGCGCCATCTGTTTAGAAGCCCAGGCGCTTCCAGACGCGCCGCACTATCCAGACATCGCCACATCGATCGAACTGAAACCGGGTGAGTTGTATCATTCGAGGACGGTGTATAAGTTTAGTGTTGAATAAGCGAAATGGACCTCACTGCGCAGCGATGCGAAGTGGGGTTTTTGAGTACATAAAAATATCAAAAGGGGGAAATGAACGAATTGATAAAAGGTATAAATATAGTATACTTAAACTATATAAAAAGACATAAAACTATAAAAAGCATTCAATATTTAAAAAATAGTATATATATAGTGGACTTTCGTTGAGGAGGGATTGAAATGAATCATCATAAACCGATGACCATTGAGGAAGTTGTTGCTGAAAATATTAAAGTCTACATCCAAGCAATTGATAAAACGAACAAGTGGGTATACGAACGGGCGGGGATGTCAAAACAGACGTTTTACAACTTGTTAGCGGGCAAAGGGGAAATCACGCGTAATGTTGAGAAATTAAATCGATTGTTCCGGATTCAGGACCCCATGTACTTCTATCGAACTGATTTTACCCCGCCATTATCTGTTGCAGAGATTGAAAAAACGATGAACTTACAGCAAATGGCCGCTGCAAACTACCATGTTGGATCAATTGGTTCGGAAGCAGAACAATTGAATCATACATTTAAAACGCTAGATGAAGTGATCGATTTACTGGACACGCTGCATACAGTCGCTGAGGTGAACCAATTGTGATTACAAAAGAGAACCTACTACAGGTCGTCGAATCAAATCGGCGGTTGTTACCTAGCGTCCTAAGTAAAGTCGAAGAAACGAGAGAAATCAGTTTGCTATTCCGCTATAAGCCTGTCGAGGTAATTAAGCACTACTTGATGCAGACAGCAAACGTGATTTTATTCCCGAGCTCATTTCCGAATTACGGAGGAATGGTGACTTATCGAAATCATCGCTTTTATATCCATATCAACACGGCACAACCTAGAGTTTACGAAAATTTTGTATGGGTGCATGAGTATTATCATTTCAAATATGAGCAATCAAAAATAAAAAACGCGGCGATTCAGACTTTTTTTGAAGACTCAGTATTAAATGAGCATGAACGCCAAGCCAATCTATTTGCGGCAGAACTTTTAGTCGATGGCAGGCTTCTTAGTGATTTGTTCCAACAAGTGACCCGAACACTGCGAGATCGTCCGTTAGTCGACCGAGTGCTTCATTTGATGCCTGTCTTTGAAGTGCCTTATAAAGTGATTGTTATTAAATTGCTTCAAGACGGTTTGCTTTCAGAAGACGATGCCCTAAATCTGATTGATCATGAATATCGAGAGCAGCTGCCAGATGATTTTGATCATTCAATCTTACAACCAACATTGGTCATCAAATTAGATGACTTGAATGAAATGCTGCGTGATCCTTCCGTTATTTCTGGACTTCGTGAAAGCGACTTGGCTAGCATCCGGAATCGCGCCTCAACTCTGCAAGATCGAATCCGTGAGGAGCGCGCTCAGTATGACTGAATTTTGGTCTTTTGAGGATTCGACATATGATGCGATTCGTAACTACGTGACCACAGACTGGAATTATGCACCGGATGAGACCATTTATATATTGGATAACATGTTGTTGTCCAAGTTGGCAAAAGTGGCGAGAGAACATCCAAGTGCGTTCATCGAAATGGCTGACTATTTTGTGGAGGAGCAGGCTGTATTTTTGATTCCTGACATTATATTTGAGGAAAGTGCGAAATCGAAACATACGGATTCTGAGCGCTATGCTTCGTGGTATTTAGACTTCTTCAAACGAATGAGTCAAGCTTGTAAAGTGATTCGAATCGATTTCCACACCACGTACCAGATTATGATAGATGGCGTTACGAATATAGAAACGGGTTTTTCCAAATTCAAACTAATTGCAAAAGAGACGGTACGAATGAACCCCGACTTGTCGGAACAGGTCAATGCGGCAACTAGCGTTGATGAAATCAAAGAAGCCTTTTATTCCGTCTCAAAGGACTGTGGTGAACGAGTTGTGCATCTGCTCGCCTGTGCGTTGTTACTAAACGGCGCACAGAGCGTAACTGTATTAAGTGATGAAGAAGCAGGGGTATTTATCGTTCGACAAATGTATGCCCGGAACGAACGCTTGTTACAACTCTTGTATATGCAAGATAAGTATGTATTTCTTAGCAGTTACCTCCTCTACTCATTCGATCGACTCCTCTACAACGTCTTGATTAAACGAAAACAGGAAGACGTGCTCGATTTTCTGAATACGGTGAGAGATTCGCGTGATCAAACCCGTTATGTGAGAATTATCTTTGGTGACGAAAGTGATCGAAGTCAGCTTGATAATAGTCAATTTACAGATATGATTTTTGATGACAAAGCTAAAATTACATTTTGAATGAGTCTGGCTTAAGACAAATGAAAGACCATCGTACCTGTCCTAGACAAGTCCGATGGTCTTTTGCGTTACGCTTTGACTGCATATAGCTCATCCAACACATCGGTCACTGTCGCGCTGAACGAACGGAACGCCGGGTCATCGATAAGTGAGGTCATCGCATCTTTGACGAAGGTGGCGTTCGTCCAGTCCGAGACTTCGGTCGTCTCGGTATAGATGCGGGTGAATTTTTTCCCTTCTTGCTTTCCAGACTTCCAAAACGAGATATGCTTCGCTTCGAGTGCTTCCAGAAGCGGCAGACGTTCGGCATAATCGATCGGTCCGACCTCGACGTAGAGCTTGAGACGCTTGCTGCCTTTTCGTTCGAGCCAGATGATCAATCCATAGTTGAGCCAGTACTTCTTCAAGCGATCCATCTGTTCCAAACTCGGTAACCAATCGTCCACGACAAAGTTGGGGACACGGGGATGGGCCGAATATGTCGTTATACCTTGTTCTTTCACAAACTCTAGGAACGCTTGACGAACGAGATCACTTCCCGTCTCAAAGATGTAGTCGATTGTCTGGCACTTTCGATTATAGATGAGGAGCAGGTGACGTTTCGTCTCAGCGTCGAACGTGGTGAGCGTCTTCACCGCTTGGCGGAGCTCGATTTGTTTTTGTTTCGCCGGATTGGCATTCGCGTACAATAAGTGAATCGCAGACGCATAGTCTTGATAGAGTTGCAGAGCCGTCTCCATCGTCTTCTCGTCATCGACGAGTCGTTCTTCGAGCAGAGTGACGTAGTACGATAAGAAATCGTGGATGTTGTCAGCAATTGTCGCCTTGTTCAATGTCAGCTCTTGCTTGATGATGTGGAGCACGTCTTCATACGTTAACACCCAGTACGCATCGTGCGACGGTGTATCACCCGACAGCGTTAAGAACACAGGGAGAACGTTCCATTCTGAATAGTGTTTCTTTACACTTGTTAAATAACGGGCCAGCTGACCTGCGGATTCAACTGAATGAACTTTGTTTTCGATGAGTAAGACGATGTTCAACGTCGGTATTTCAATGAGCAAATCGACCGCACCATTCCCATTCGTTGACCACTCGCGGTGGACGACGACGTCGGACAATGACGCATGAGCGAATGACAAGTAGGGAAATTCATCGATTTTATTCTCGTTATCGGCTCTCGTCACAAGATTCATGAGCACTTTGCGTAAGAAAAAGCTTCCAAGCCGATGATTTTCGTTTGGATCGAACAACCAAGCTAGGACGTTCGAATGACGAATCTCGTATTTGGCGACGCGGAGTACTTTAAACGGGTTGAACTCATTGAATTGTTGATCGAGTTTATTGAATTCGGGTGTGTTTTCAAGTTGCAGGATTGTATCAAGTGAGTAGGCCATGTTGGACTCCTTCATTATCAGTATGTATCGCTTATTTTTTTCCGTTCTTGTTCAAGGTGGGCATCGACTGCTTTCCAGTCATACACGTCTTTCCCGAGTACATGCTTGAGCTCTTGCATCGAGGCGAAGGCGAAGCGGCTCCAAGCGACGTAGTTTAGTCGTGTCGCAAACAGAATCGGCACGTTGCCACTTCGAATGTACGCATCCATCCCATCAGTCAGGCACAGGGCCCCGTGACCAACGAGCAGCATTTTTCGAAGTGTCGGTTTGTTGCCGATAGGGATTGACTCCAACCATCCGTTTTTGTGATAAAACAGACTCTTCAAACCCCAGAGCAGGCGGATGACGAGTTCGTTGAAGACGACCGGAACCGCCATCGCGACACCGTGACGAGCATCATACCCGCTCTCGAACACTTTTGTCGAGAAGTCGGCAAACGAGAGTGTCTTGCCTTTATGGGAAACCTGTCCGAAGTCAGCGAATTGGAACAGTTCGAAAAACGGGAGCGGGATACCGGCGCCACGACGACCATCGTCATGCCCTCGGACACCACTCGATCCTGACACGTCTGATAAAAGGTGGCCGAGCCAGTTAGCGAATCCGGCGAACAGTTTGGCCAACACGTTTCCACCTTGAAGCACCTGGGTCCCGTCTTCTTTTGGCTCGAGTCGAAGCAGTCGGCCGTCCGAGATGAAACTGGCCTTACCCGTGAATTGATCCAAAATCGAGAAGAACAAACCGATGATGTCCGGCGCGTGGGCGAGCGATTTCAAATGATGGTCCGACGGCCGCATGTTGAGCGTCGTTGTGCCCATCTTTAAATCACTCGCATAGCGAGCGTCGTAGTTCACTTTAAACCGACGCTCTAAAAAACCGATGGCGCTCGCAATCGAGTCCGGTTGTTTCCGGAGTTGGGCCCCGTTCTTTTTATCCTGCTTCCAGACGAGGTTTGCGAACTTGATGACGATGTTGTCGACTTTTTCGTCCGACCATGCGCGCAATTTACTGTCGGCCGGGGAACCGACGAAGAAGCTGTCGATCAAACCGGCGACAAGGCCACTGAAGGAGGCAATCATATAATCGTAGCGGTCACATTCCGCTTCCTTCAATAGAAACTCCTCTTTAAACGTTGTCGCCAAGTCGTGTCGCTGTCGTGCTGTCAAAAGATGGGCGAACGGGTCGTCGAGCCCGGTCACGTCATGTCGCGTCGCGTACATATCGAGTTCGGCCAAGTAGATATCCCAAGAGACGTCCGAGACTTGAATCGGCTCGAGGTCGTCAAACATCGGGACGGCTAACGGCGCAAGCGTTGTTGCCTCCGCTGGAAGAGACTGTCCGTTCATGAGCCGCATCATATCTTCAAACAAATCATCGAGGACAGCAGCCTGCGCATCTTGTGTATTTTCAAGTTGTGATAGATGCTTGTTTACTTCACCTAAGCGTTGCTCGGCCTGGGCGGCTTGATGCTGTTGGACGAGTAGCGCTTTCGCTTTATCGATCATGTCTTGTTCGGACCGGTTCATCTGTCACCGAAGACGTTCTTGACGAGACGCTTCGCTCCACCCGTCACTTCAGCGAGACCGCCGCCTGTCATCTCGAAGTAACCGATCGCTTGGAATGACTCATGCAATTGTTCTAGTTCTTCAAGCGTGAGCGTCTCTTTCAAGACGAGCTCCTCTTCGTTACTGAACGTCATGTCATCCAATTGGATTGGTTCAGGCGTGTAACACGTATAGACGTAATCGCGAATCTTTTGATATGTCGCTTTCGACGTCAACTCGTCTAAGCGAACCGCACTCAGTTTTGACGGTAGTTGTGTCATGATTTGTTCTTTCTGCGAATGGGTTTGCTTATCGGCGCTGAATTGAGCACTTTGGCTGAGCATTTGTAGCATATTGGATAACTGATTGATTTTCTCCGAATTTTCATTCCCCTGTTGGATGGCGACAACGAGACGACTGGAAATCTCATTGATGTCTTCGAGCAAATAGTTGAGCGTCTGCTGAGTGTTCCGAATGATGGCTTGAAGCATATATTCCCGTTGCTTGTTATTCTCGATATCTTTCATTCCAGTAATTTTCTTCAATCCCTGATACGTGCCGACCCCGATGACGACCAACACCCCGATTCCGGTAAACATGCTCGAAAAACCGAGTAGACCGCCCATGCCGAGTGAAGCGAGGCCAGACGTCAATCCGGCGGCGCTCAAGCCGACGACAGATCCTGATAAATAGATGGCCGTCAATGGGACTCCGACCGCGGCCGCTTTCGCCGCCAAGTCTTTCATCGACTTGGCAATCTCAGAGTCATTTTTCCGGAACGTCAAAATATCCTCATCGCTTTGGATAGCATTTGAGATAAGTTCGATTTCGTCTCTTGAAATCGACAGATCCTCTTTTAGTTGTTGGAGAAACGCATTCTCAAACCATGCTGAGAGTGGGCGTTTTAATTTGAACAGATAAAGTAAGTCTTTGAACAATGATTTCTCGACGATGGAGAAATCGAGCGTCGTCGACAGGGCACGTAATTCTTCAATCAAGTCGGTCGTCGAAGTGCGAAGCGACGGGTTGCTCAAGTAGCTTCGAAGCTGCAATCGATACTCGGAACTGAGGTGAATCCGAGTGACGAGTGACATGAGTTCACTGTACTCTTTCGCATCGATTTGCTGGTCGTCGACGAAGGTGAAGTTCGCCAAAATTTTTAAATATGTAAGCTTATACGTTTCCGGTAAGTCGGCGAGGGGGGTCACTTGCGAGACGTTGACGAGTTCGTCTTCTTTGTCTTTGAGCGCTGCGATGCCGTTTAATAACTCGACGACGCCTTCGACGTTATACGTCGCGAGCTTGTCGGTCATACTATAGTCGTATTGCTCGGTGTGCATGACGACATGAAGCTTCTCTTTCCGCTTGTCGTTTTTATATGTTACTTCTCGGTCCAAGTCGACACGTTGCAAATCTTTGTAGAGCACACAGATTGGCTTTTCAAGAAGCGGTTTGAAGTAGAAGCGGTCCCCTAAAAACAGCATGCCTTCTTTGCCGCTCTTAAAGAGCGTCGAATCGTACAAGACGACGACGTGTTCTGGAAGTGCATCTTGCGCATAAGTTTTAATGGCACCGTTCAATTTTTTGTCGGGTACGTTTGGGGCGATATGTGTTCCGTCACCGAGCACAGTTTGGGCGTACTCTTTCAAATATGTATTAATATTCATGTGGCAACACCTTCCATATATTGTTTATAAAGTTATTATATACTTATAGGGGTTTAAGAGTAGGGAAAATATTCTACTCGGTAGCATAAATGAACGAGAGGAGAAACGAGCGCCGTGAATGTCATCATGTATATGTTGATCGTGTTATTAAGTGGGGGTATTACGATTCTCTTATTTCGTCAAGGACGTGAAATGAGGATTGTTTATCGGGCATTAAAGCGTGAACTTCGTCCCATCCAGAACGAGTTGAAAAGGTATGAGCACAATCCCGCCAGACAGTTTGAACTACTCGATCCGGTGTACCGGAAAGTCGTGTTTCAAGTTCACCCTAAACTGAAGATGAAACGGACGCAGCTAGAACAGATGGTCAGCGATGAACTGAACAGATTGATTAAAAGCAAGCGGTCATCAATTTGGTCATCAATCGTCGTGACTGGACGTGGCGTGTTGACGATGACAATGCTCGGGGTCAGCTTCGTGAGCGGGCACATGGTGTATACGGAAGGTGACATGACGGAACTGTTCGGACCGAAACAAGTGGAGAGTCAATCCGCTACGATTTTAGGGGACACGTTTGAGCTACCGAATCAGATTGCTTCTCCCGAAGAGCTCGGCATGGCAATCGCCTACCATATGAGCCAATTCGATGAATCATTCAGCATCCGTTATATCGGTAAAAGTCGTGACTTCGAGCAGACGATGGATGAAGCGTGGGATTGGCTCGAAGCGAACCATATTTATGTCTTCCGCTTGTCACGCGGAGGCGAGACAGAGTATCGGGATCACGGCGGGTATGTCGATTTGGATATGCGATTAGCCTACGATATGAACATCGAGGAAGCTAAGCAAATCGAAGCAAAAGTCGATCAAGTCGTCGAGGAGATGCCTAGCGGCTTGAATGATTATGAGAAAGTGAAATATGTGAACGACTTTGTCGTCTTGAATACAGCTTATAACTTGGATAGCGTGGCGAGTCCGTTCACCCCGTACTCGATTCTATTCAACGGGGAAGGTGTCTGTGAAGGATATGCCTTGACGACGTTGCTTCTATTAGAAGCGGCGGGAGTAGAGGCGAGATACATCTCGGGCGAGGCTGGGACAGAGCTACACGCGTGGAACCTCGTCAAGCTGGACGGCTCCTGGTATCACTTGGATACGACATGGAACGATCCGGTCCCGAACCGTCCAGGGGAGGTCGGGTATGACTACTTCTTAGTGTCGGATGAGACGCTTCAGAAAGACCATAAGTGGGAGATGGGGGATTATCCGGTGACCGCAATGGTTGACTTCCAATAAAAAACGTACCTCACTCCATTCAATCGGAGCGAAGCACGTTTTCCTTATTTAGGTGTAACAGAAGAAGACATCGTCTCTTCAAACCGCGCCGATTTCACGGATATCCGAATTGATGTGCCTGTTCAAATAGACGTGATGTGAGATAAATCAATCTTAACGTGTAATCCCTTTACTCGTGTAGTGCATTGCTTCTTAAAATCATCTACCTAAAAAATAAAAATACCAACCTATATCATATTAAATCCTTATAATAGGATAAGGATAAAACGTTTGTAATTATATTCCTAATTAAAACATAGGGTGGCAGAAAAATGTTAAATCGACAGTTCCGAGATGATTCAATCGCAGAATATAAAAAATCTGAAATTGAATATGAAGCAGCGAAAATTAGTGTAATGGACGAGTCAGAAAAATTATTTGGAAAGCGAAAGTATTTAAAACTCATCATTGAAGGAAATTGGAATGCAATCCACAGATTAAAAAATCAACCGAGGGTCATGCAACTCGAAGTACAAAAAATTGAGCAAGGATTTAAAACATACGATACGTTTTTGATGGAAGTAGAGACTGCGATTGCAGCCAATCAAGAATTGCAAGATGCTTTAAAATCCGCGGTGAACGGTTTAAACAACGCAAACATTAGGACTACTGCGGCTGCCATTGCTACGACTTTCGGGATTGCCTCTCGTGGAACGATGAGTGGGAGTGTGGCTGCCGGTGCCTCTATAGCTTGGTTGGGGGGAAGTGTGTTCAGCAGTGGAAGTTTAGCCATAGGGAGTGGCCTTATCGGCTTAACTGGTCCCATTGGATGGGGGATTGTTTTCGCGACTGGTTTACTTCAAAATGGGAAAAATAAAAAGATGGGGCGAGAAGCACGAGAGAAGGCCACTGCATTGAAAAAGGAACGTGTGGCCCTAAAACAGAACGAAGCAGAGATTAAAGAATTAATCGATCTCACGAATCAACATTATGATGGTTTGCAACGCTTATTGAATGAAGTGAAACCTAAATTAAATACATACAGCTGGGACATGCAAAAGATTCAGCAAGATCAAGATTTGTTGGAACGACTGGCGGTGTGGATGAATTCTTTAGAAAGTGCAACTCAGTTGTTGAATAAGAAAGTAGGTAAAGCTAAATGAGCCAATTGTTCTCTGAATCCCTACACTCCAATTTTGAGATTGATTTGAATGAAACGTCCGGCTTAAAAGAATCCCATATCAAAATCTTATTAGAACAATATAAAGAGATTGCCATTACGAAAGTGATTCAAGAATTTGGGTTAAGCCCATTTATAGACGACTACAAACGAGGTGGCAATGTGACCACCTTGCATAATGCCAACGCGGGTGTGTTTTTAGATGATGACTTAAAAGAGCAGTTTTCTCGAGACTATTCAAAAAAAACGCGACAGGACATATACGAAAAAGATTTTAAAAAAATGCGAAAGCATGAATTTAAGCAAAACCAGACACTGGTAGATGACTACACGGGAAAAGAATTGCAAAAAGATGGGACCAGTCATCGCGACCATATTGTGTCAGCCTCAGAGATTCATCAAAACAACGAAGCCCGTCTATATATGTCAGATGATGAACGAGGTAAGATGGCGGTCGACGATCAGAACTTGGCATGGACGAACGGGAGTCTCAATCAGTCAAAAGGGGATAAGGATTTTAGAGTATGGCTCGACTCACCGAACCCTAAAGACCCGAGTCAGACGAATAGAGACCGTTACGGCGTGAACGAACAGGCGGCGATGACCAAATATATCGAGGCCAAAAAGCATGTCAAAAAGTCTGTCACTAAAGCGAAACACACATACTATGCAAAAAATCTGGCGAAAACCGGAGCGAGCCAAGGATTGAGGGTCGGAGCGAAACAAGCGATTGGACTGTTTCTCTACGAATTGCAACACATTTTATTTAAGGAGATAAAGGGCTTCTTCAAATCGTTTAAACAGTTCACGAATTGGGACGCACGGATTGAAGCGTTTAAACAAAGTTTAGAGCGTGTCTACGTTCATATGACTCAACAGATGAAGCGGTTTGCTACAGCATTTAAAGATGGCTTCATCGGTGGATTTATGGGGAATCTTTTGACGGTGTTTATCAATACGTTCATGACGACCACGAAAAATTTGGCGCGCCTGATTAATGACAGCGTCACTGGACTTTGGAGTGCGTTCAAGCTATTATGTCGACCACCAGAAGGTATGACGTCGCAGACGGCCATCAAAGAAGCAACGAAACTCATAGTCGCAGCATTGGCAACAACAGTCGGTGTATTATTGACGGAATCATTCGTTACGTATCTACAGACGACGCCGTTCGCAATGTTTGCTCAAATGATTGGTGGATTGATTGGCGGAATCCTGACCGGTATCGTCGTGGCCACGTTGATGTATGCGATTGACGAATTGGTCGCTTCGCTCCATAAATTGAATGAGTTGATGGATACGTTCAAAGAAGGCTTATATACGAATACGGAACACGTGCGAGCCACATATGAGGCTGCTATCTCGATGATGAATGTGGAGTATCAGGCGGTGCTTCAAACTATCTTCCGACAATATGAGGAGTACCGACAGCTTTCGGCAATCGCCTTTGATGAAAACGAGCGAGTGAGCGTGCGTCTCGATGCGAGTGTCGAGTTGGCAGACTTACTCGACGTGCCGACGGATAATGTCATGCGCAACGCGGATGATGTAAGAAACTTTTTACGAAACTAACCTATTATTCATTTGTAGTAATAAAAAAAGGTGTCTCTCGTTTTAACTTGAACTGAGCCCCGTAAAATGGACAGTTTAATAAAAAGCCCGTATGTCCTATGCGGCGATTAGATGGCCCCGATATTGTTCCGGGGTCATCTTTTTTAGGTTCCACTGACCGCGTTCGCAGTTGTAA